>CAZQQL010000074.1:0-16032 GCA_964595455.1 uncultured Dehalococcoidaceae bacterium | reverse complement strand
ACCATCGTTTAAACCGCTCGGCCCTTTTCTGGTCCGGCGTCAACTCCGCCCATTCCGTACCCATGGCTACTTCACGCCTATCCATTCTTTGGACAGGGAAACCGCGGCCATCGCGTCCTTACCGAAGGCATCGGCCTTGGCATACTTGCGTACTTCGTCGTCCATCTGGCCGCCGCCGATCATGATCTTGAGGTCTTTGCGAAGTCCGGCTTTCTCCAGGGCTTCGACGGTCTCTTTCATGGCATCGAACGCGGGGGTCAGGAAGCCGCTGAGGCCGAGTACGGGAGGTTTGATTTCTTTGACGGCATCGACGAATTTCTGAACGGGGACATCGACGCCGAGGTTGGTGACCTCGAAACCGTTGACATCGAGCATGAATTCGACGATGTTAAGACCGATGTCGTGGATATCGCCGGCAACGGTGCCGATGACGACCTTGCCGTGCTTCTGCTGCTTGGCGCCTTCGCCGCCGGTGAGCAGAGGCTTCACGATCTCGGTGACCGAGTTAAGCAGCTCGCCGGAGAAGACCAGTTCGGGCAGGAAGTATTCGCCGGCGGCAAAGCGCTTGCCGACGATGCCCATGCCTTCGCGGGTGTCATCGAGGATCTTCATGGGGTCTTCACCCGCGGCGATCCTCTTCTTGGTCAGTTCGATTACTTTCTCCTCTTCGAGATCAGCGAGCAATTTCACATACTCTTCGGACATACCTTCATCCTCCTAAAAATTTGATGTGCCAGGAACAGGAAAAGCCCGCAAGGCCTTTCCACGCTGGTTTTGCGCTCACCGCGAGTATAACAGCGCAATTTGTAAAAGTCAAATGTTTTTTCTGCGTAAGTACCTGCCAGCACCGTAGTATCGTTCTATATCTTTGTACGTATCCGCCACCGGCCGCCAAACCTTTACAAACGGGAAATGATGGGATAGAATGAGGCTGACGCGGGTGTAACTCAGTGGTAGAGTATTTGCTTCCCAAGCAAAGAGTCGCGAGTTCGAATCTCGTCACCCGCTCCAGCTTTTTCCTCCTTTTTCATCAATTCTTCTATGCTTTCATACAAAAATTGACGAACTGTTAGTGCAATCCGGGAAGTAGTATCCTTACAGTATGGTCGCCGTTGGTGAAATTAACGCCAAAACCATCATCACGAAGTCCGGCATCCCCGGCACGGAGTACGTCATCAACCCGTACGTCGGGTGCCAGCACGGCTGCCTCTATTGCTACGCCCGGTTCATGAAACGCTTCACCAACCACCCGGAGCCGTGGGGAACGTTCGTAGATGCCAAGGTCAACGCGCCGGACCTCGTGCCGCAGAAGCCGGGGAAATACCGCGGTGTGTCCGTGAGCCTGAGCTCGGTGACGGACTGCTACCAGCCGCTGGAACGTAAGTACCGCCTCACCCGCCGGATTCTGGAACGGCTGCTCTACCTCCAGCCGGACCTGGGCATCGTCACCAAGTCCGACCTCGTCGCCCGGGACATCGACCTCCTCCGGCAGTTCAAGGACGTTACCGTCACCGTTTCCATGTCCACCACGGATGACACGATTGCGAAAGAAGTTGAACCCGGCGCATCGCCGCCCTCCCGCCGCTTCGAAGCCCTCAGGGCCGTCCACGAGGCCGGCATCCGCACCGTTATCTTCGTCTCCCCTATCCTGCCGGAGATCACGGACTGGCGGGCGATACTGGAACGGGGGAAAGGCATCGCGGACGAGTTCTGGTTCGAGAACCTTAACCTCTACCCGGCCACGCGGGAACAGCTTTTCCGGTGGTTCGCCGGACGGTCCCCGGACCTCATCGCCAAGTACCGGTCTATCTACGACGGCGCGAGCGTCTACTGGGACCTGGAGGAAGCGGCCATCCGGGAGTACTGTGACGAGAATTCGCTCGACTGCACCATCTACTTCCACCACTCGTCCCGGTGAATGAGGAGTGTCATTGCGCGTCCCGACATCATCGGAACGAAGCAATTCCTATCTCCAGGTTTTCCACGGTAACCATACCACCCGCTGAGGCTACGGAAAGAGTTCCGGACTGGACGCCAAAGTGCGGGTGAACTTGAGCTTGCTGATCTTCCATTCCCCGTTCACCCTGCGGTACTCGCAGTCGTTCCTTCCCTGCACCCAGGCTATCTCCGGCACGGAAAAGAGCATGTAGATGGTCCAGTGCCCGCGGGCGATGTCACCGTCGATGGTGAGGACCGGCTGGACTGCCAGGTGGCCGTCGTGCCGTTCTTTCCGCTTCGCCAGCACCTCCAGGTAGATTTTGGAGAAGTTCTCCCGGCCCTTCATCACCCCGGAGTTGCGTACCTCCACCTCGGCGTCGTTCGTGAAGAGGTCCAGCGCCCGCGCGAATTCCAGGTTATCGAGGCAGGAGATGTACTCGTGATGGAGCCGCCGGATGGCCTCCAGGTCTTCCATGGCCCTGAGTCTTTTTTCCAGTTCTTCGGTGTCCATCGTGTCCTCCCTGGCGGTTATTACGCAGTATGACCTGATTCAGTCCTCGATGGTCTTGATAAATTCGTTCACGACTTTCATGAACTTCTCGAATTGTTCGTGATGAATGCCATGGCCGGAGCCATCGATCTGGACCCAGGAGAAAGGATCCCGCGCCTGCCAGATTTCTGAGATCTTACGGGCTATTTGCGGGGTGAGAATTCCCCGGTCCGCGATCATGAGCAAGGTGGGGCAGATTATTTTTGCGGCGAGTTCGATATCGGTGGCTTTAAATTCGGCGAGTTTATCTATGATTCCCGGATCACTTTGACGCCTGGCTTCCACATACCCTGCTATGTCTCTTTCTGACCAGGTCGGGTTTTCCTTACGGGCAGCCTCGGTCAATTCTTCCCTGGTCATCCGCAGGTAAGCCAGTTCTTTTGTAACGATGGCATCCCGCATTAACCGGCCTTTTTCCTCAGGCGGCCGTTGCATTGCTTCCCGTGTGGTAAGCCCGGGTCCGTCTTCAAGAATAATCGCTCTGGGTACGTGGGGATATCTTACCCCGATTTGAAAGGCGTTTCCCGCCCCCATGGAATGCCCCATGATGATCGGGGATGAAATTCCCAGTATTTCCAGTAAGCATACGGTATGGTCCGCGATTTTTTCAAATGCAAAATCCGGGTCCACCCTTCCGGAAAGCCCGTGTCCCTGTGCGTCCGGCATGATAACATCGAACCGTTCCGCCAGCGCCTCGGCAACCGGCATCCAGCTCAATCCGTTACTGAGGGCCCCGTGCAGCAGGACAAAAGGCGGTTTGTCGCCGCCGGTGCGGTAATAATGAATAGAGACGCTGTCTATGCGAACATCGCCTTGAGAATATTTCATCTTGTTATCCTCCGGTACAGTAGCGTGGCCAAATCGTTGTTGTATGTCACAGGTCAGATTGCATGCCGGCTCGTAATTGTTCCGCCTTGCGCGGCGCTGCGATCAGGAAGGATAAACCTGCCGCCACGTAAGCCCCGATGACCACGTAAAAGGCGCCGGTATAGCTGCCGGTCATGTCATATATCCTGCCGCCAAGCCAGGGGCCGATGAGCCCGCCGATGCCCAGGCCGGTCAGCAGCAGCGACGAGATGACGCCGATGTTCCGGCCGTGGAAGATGTCCCCCATGCCGGCGAACACCTGCGGCGTGAAGATCCCGGTAGCCAGGCCTGAGCAGACCGAATACACGTACAGCAGCCAGGCGGTTGAGCTGTCCCGTACCTGCAGAAGGGCGATGATGGCGGCGACCGCCAGCACGACGCCGATGAGCGCCGTCCGCTCCCGGCCGATCTTGTCGGATATGGATGCCACGACCTGCCCGCCCATCGATACGAGCCCGAACAGCGCGAACACCGAAGTCGCCATCACGGTGGAGTAGCCGGCTTCCGTGGCGAACTTGACCTGGTGCCCGATGATGAGGTAGTTGCCGATGCCCCAGAAAAAGAACTGGGACAGGACCAGGCCCCAGAGGCTGCGGGTACGGAAGGCGGTCTTCAGCGTCCAGTCAGCCTTGATGGTTGGCGGTTTGTTCTCGGCCGTCACTTTTGCGGCAGGTTCTGCCTCCTCGCTGCCGTAGGCTTTCATGCCGCGGTCTTCCGGACGGAACCAGTAGAAGAAGAAATACAGCGGCAGCACGATGAGTACGATGGTGGCGGCCATGACCAGGAAGGCGGGCCGCCATTCCCCGAAGGCATTGACCACTCGCTCGATGACAAGGGTATAAGCGAAGCTCAGCCCGCCGCCCATCTGCCCCATGCTGATGGCCAGCCCGCGCGCCTTGCCGAACCAGTTGATGATGGTGGGGTTCAGGACCGGGGAACCGATGAAGGCGGTGCCCAGCGGGACGATGAACCCGAACAGCAGGTAGAAGTGCCAGAGCTGTGACGCGAAATAGCAGAGAGCGGTAGATACCGTCAATACCGCGACGCCGATAAAGACGACGTAGCGCGGTTTCCAGCGGTCCACCAGCGAGCCGGCCACCGGCGCGAAAAGACCGTAGAACAGGATATTGAGGGACAGCATGATGGAGGTGTCCGCGCGGAGCCAGCCGAACTCGTCCAGGATCGGGCCGAAGAGGATAGAGAATGAGTTGCGGACGCCGTAATTGAGCGTCATGCAGATGATGACGACAACGACGATATACCAGCCGAAAAAGATGCGGGGACGGGATGCCATAATGTATCTAGATTAGCATAACGGCGGCAGAGTTTCGAGTTTTGGTGTTGGGAAGATTATCGCGGTTCTCTTGATAGTGCCCAGCGTTTGTCATTGCGGGTCCCGATGCTATCGGGACGAAGCAATCTCTGCCTACGGAATTGCAACGGGTTCACGGACCTCTCGCCGATACATCCGCTTCCAGAAAAACTCATTCTCAACGGGTACTTGCCTTGCCCCTTTCCCCGTGTTATGATATTCCATGAGCCGGGCAGGAAGTCCGGCATCTTTCAGAAAAAGGGGGCGTTCATGTCAGAGCAAGCCAGAGTGTTCCATACCGCTGTTGCGCCCCGTCAGGTGATCGGCTAACCACCGCATCCTCATAACAGGATGACCTCATTGCCGTTCCTGCGGGAACGGCTTCTTTTGTTTTCGGGACCTCTCGATGCCGTTCCGTGCATTCCCTCGACCGGGGCGTACCAGCGCCGCGGTTTTCTCTTTATCCGTTAACCGTCAGGGGAATGTGAGGAACACCATGAGGAACAACCATACTATCGATACCGTGCCTGAGTCCGGCTTTGTGTGCCGCCACTGCGGGCGCGCCGTGCCCCCGGATGCCTGCGGGACCAGCCACCGTAACCACTGCCCGTGGTGCCTGCGGAGCCTCCATGTGGACATCCGCACCGGCGACCGCCGCTCGTCCTGCCGGGGCGTCATGGACCCCGTCGCTATCTCCGTCCGTCCCAACCGCGAGTGGGTCATCATCCACCGCTGCCGGGACTGCGGGACGCTGCGGGAGAACCGCGTCGCCGGGGACGACAATGAACTCGCCCTGCTCTCCCTCGCGGTACGCCCCATGGCCTCGCCTCCGTTCCCGCTGGAAGCACTGCATCAAAATATGAACGTTAAGGAGTAATCATCACTGCCATGACCATAGAAAAATCTGAATTGGCCGCCCTGCTGAAGAACGATAAATACCCCCGCTCGTCCAAATACGATCCGGAATGGGTGCTGAAAGGGTGGATGGGGCCCAACGTCCTCTGGCTCACCGAATGGCTGACCGCCCGCATGGACCTCAGGCCCGGTATGCGGGTGCTGGACATGGGCTGCGGCAAGGCGCACAGTTCCATCTTTTTAGCTAAGGAGTTCGGTGTGCAGGTCTGGGCCAACGACCTCTGGGTGACCGCCGCGGAAAACTGGCAGCGTATCAAAGAAGCGGGACTGGAAGAGCAGATTTTCCCCATCCACGCCGAGGCCCACGCCCTCCCCTACGCGGAGAACTTCTTCGATGCCATCGTCAGCCTGGACTCCTACCAGTACTACGGTACGGACGAGCTGTACCTGCCCTGGTTCATCAAGTTCCTCAAGCCGGGCGGAGAGATAGGCATCGTCGTGCCGGGTCTGACGCAGGAGATCACCGGCGAGGTGCCGGAACACCTGCTGAAACCGGCGGGCAACCGGCCTGTTTTCTGGGCCGACGAATGCTGGAGCTTCCATTCGCCGGAATGGTGGACGCGGCATTGGAGCAAACTGAGCTGCATTGAAAGCGTCAAAGCGGAACACCTGCCGGACGCCGTCAAAGACTGGATACAGTACGAAAACGCCTGCGACCGGGCCGGTACGCTCATTTTCCCCTCCGAGGTCCCCAACCTCGAGGCGGACGGCGGGCGCTGGCTCTCCCTGGTGGGGGTCACCGGCAGGAGGGCGTCATGACTGTGGTAGCCAATCTTACACAACTTGGCTGGTCCGAGTTTTTTGAAGCACAACATGTCGATATATCTATTCCCGATGCAGTTCCCGCCCGCGTCATCTCCCAGGAACGGGACGTCTGGCTGGTCGCTTCGGAAGCCGGGGAACTCTCGGCTTCGGTAACCGGCCGGTTCCGTACGGAAAGCGGCCTTTTCCCGGCTGTCGGGGACTGGGTTGCCGTCCAGCCCCTGCCGGGAGAACCACGCGGAATCATCCGCGCTGTCATGCCCCGGAAGTCCGCCATTACCCGGCAGGCCCCCGGGGGCAGGCAGCGGCTTTCCGGCGGGCGGACCGAGGAGCAGGTGCTCGCCGCCAATATCGACGTTATCTTCATCGTCGCCGGTCTTGACGGCGGCCGCAACATGAGCCTGAGAAGGCTGGAACGCTACGTGACCCTGGCCTGGAACTCCGGCGCGGCGCCGCTCATCCTGCTCAACAAGGCCGACCTCTGCGACGACCCGGCAGGCCTGATGGCCGAGGTCGAAGCCGTCGCGCCCGGCATCCCGGTCCATACCGTCAGCGCACTCCAGAACACAGGGCTGGAGCCGGTCCGGGAAGCCCTGGGGGCCGGCGTTACCGGGGTGTTCGTCGGGCAGTCGGGCGCGGGGAAATCAGCCTGCATCAACGCGCTGCTCGGCTACGAACGGCAGCTCACCGGCGCACTGCGTCCCAGCGACCGTGAAGGCCGCCACACCACGACCCGGCGGGAACTCATCGTCCTGCCGGCTGGCGGCATCGTCATCGACACCCCCGGCATCCGGGAACTCCAGCTCTGGGGCGGCGAGTCCGGCCTGGAGAACGCCTTCCCGGACATCGATGAACTGGCTGCGCAATGCCGGTTCCAGGACTGCGCCCACGAGGCCGAGCCGGGCTGCGCCGTCAAAGCCGCCCTGGAACGCGGCGAACTGGACTACGACCGCCTGGAAAACTACCGCAAGCTCCGCAAAGAACTGCGCCGCCAGGCTGCCCGCACCGACGAAAAGGTCAGGCTCGAGGAAAAAACAAGGGAAAAGCAGTTCGGGAAAATGCTGAAAAACTTCCAGAAATATGACAGGCGCTGATTTGCACCGGGGAGCTAGGAGTTCTGTACGGGATGGGATACAATAGCAGGAGAGGTTCGCCCATGACGAACGTCGAGTATGTCCCATTGAACCGCCGTGTCCTCGACCTCGCCGGGCCTCTGTACTGGCGGGGACCGTTCCGGCCATCAAATGAAGCCCTGCCCCGGTGGAGCGGGGTACCCCTTCATCCCGTTCAACCAAAAGACATACCTTCCAGATTCATAAAGAGTACCGGAGGTCGGTATAAAAAGGGAAATTCTCGATACCGCGCTTGAAGTTGTCAAGGCGATACTGCCGATAACCATCACTATCGTCGTTTTGCAGTTCACCCTCTTCAAAATGCCGATGGAAACCTTCGTATTGTTCCTTCTGTCAGCGCTGATGGTCATGATAGGCATGACGCTGTTCCTGCTGGGCGTCAAGATCGGCATCCTGCCCATGGGACAGGCGGTCGGCTCCGAACTCCCCAAAAGGCCCGGTCTGGTCTGGGTCATTTCCCTGGCCTTCCTCATCGGTTTCGCCGTCACCGTCGCGGAACCGGATGTGTCGGCGCTTTCCCAGCAGGTTGATACCGTGAGCGGGAACGGGATTTCTCATTTACTGCTCGTGGCCGTCATCGCCATCGGTGTGGGGTTCTTCGTCGCCGCGGCCATCCTGCGGATACTCCTGGGATTTCCCGTCAAGTATCTGCTGGCAGCCGGATACCTCGTCGTCCTGGTACTGTCCTTCTTCACGCCGCCCCAGTTCGTCCCCGTGGCGTTCGACGCCGGCGGCGTCACCACCGGACCGGTCACCGTTCCGGTCATACTCGCCCTCGGGATCGGGTTTACCTCGGTGCTTTCCGGGCGTTCGCCGATCACGGACGGCTTCGGGCTGATCGGCCTTGCCTCCATCGGGCCCATACTGGGCGTAATGATCATGGGGATTGTCCTGTATTGAGCATGTTAGCGAAACTTTTTGAAGATTTCGGTCATACCGTTCTAACAGCGAGTCTTTCGCTTTTACCGCTGGTTGTGCTGTTTCTCGTTTTCCAGTTCCTCTTCCTCAAGCTGCCGGTAAAACGCCTGTTAACAAGATTAAGCGGTATGCTGCTTGCTCTTATCGGCATCGCCCTGTTTCTGCAGGGGGTCCACGCAGGTTTCTTCCCGGTGGGGACGCAGATGGGGGAGATACTGGGAGGTTTCACCAGCACCTGGATCATGATACCCATCGGGCTGCTGCTCGGTTTCCTGGCTGTCTTCGGAGAACCGGCGGTAAGGATACTCAGCGACCAGATCGAGAATGCCTCTTCGGGCTCCATAAAAAAATCAGTTGTCCTCTTCGCTATCTCCGGAGGGGTTTCTATCTTTGTCGCGCTGGGAATGGTCAAGATCGTTTTCGGTATCCCGTTGATGTACATCGTTATCCCCGGGTACCTGCTGGCGCTTGTTTTGATATGGTTCACTGACAGGACAATCGTGAACATCGCCTTCGATGCCGGCGGCGTCGCGACCGGACCGATGGCGGTGACCTTTCTCCTGGCAATCACCGTCGGCATCGCGTCCTCGCTGGAAGGCCGGGACCCGATCACGGACGGCTTCGGGCTTATCGCACTCATTGCACTGGCCCCGATTTTGTCTATCATGATTATGGGGTTGATTGTTCGCGCCAAATTAAAACGAGGGGAGGAACAACACCATGGCTAAGCATCCTGTCCTGATCGTTACCATCGTCAAGAGGGGATGGGGCGACCGTATCGTTGAAGCTTCCATGAAAGCGGGGGCTGAGGGTGGTACCATTATCTACGGGCGAGGCATCGGCGTGCATGAACAGCAGAAAATCCTGGGGATTGCCATCGAACCCGAGAAAGAGATCGTCCTTTCCATGGTATCGAGACATATTGCGGATGCCGTTCTGGCGGAAATCACGAAGGCCGGCGAGCTTGACAAGCCGGGCACCGGGCTGGCTTTTATGATTCCGATTGAAACGCTGATCGGAATCACGCACCTTGACCATGACCATCAAAACGAATGAAGAAACAGGTTCGGTCAGGCAACCCGACGAAGGGGGTATCATGGTAAAGAAAATACTCGTCAAAGAAGTGCACGCGCTGCAGGGGACAGCTTCCATTACGATACCGGATGATGCCACGCTCGAGTATGCCATCTCCAGGCTCGCCAACGAGCCCGGCTGCCGCGGGGTCTTCCTCGTCGATAACCAACAGCGGTTTTCCGGCATCATCTCGAGGTCAGCCATCATGAAATGGGCGGAATTCCAGTTGTTCAGCAAGTGGAAGAGCGCGGCATCGAAAGAAATCCTCGAAACGATCGGTAATGTAAAAGCAAAAAGCCTCGCCCGCGGGGATTGGCGCTCCCTGGGCGTCCTGGAATCAGACAAGCTTCAAAAGGCCTTCGACCAGATGATGCTGTATAACGAAGACGTTATCCCCGTCCTCGATGCGGACGGGAAGATAATCGGGGACCTCCGTTTATCCGAGGTACTGCTGAAAGTGATCGATCTGATCAGGGAGGGGTGACCAATTTCCCATTCTCCACTAGCAGGAAATCTCTATTGAGACCGGGCGGCCACAGCACAATAATAGAGTTGTAAGCTAATAATACTGCGTAACCACGGAGGCCGCCCATGGGGAAAATCATCAGGAAATTCAGTAAAGGACAGGCAGGCTTCACGCTCATCGAGCTGTTGGTCGTCATCGCCATTCTCGGCGTCCTGGCAGCGGTTGCCGTACCGAACATCGGCAAGTTCATGAGCAAGGGTAAGCAGGAATCATACGATACCGAGCTTCATAACCTGCAGACGGGCGTCATGGCCATGCTCGCGGAAAGCACCAACGGCACTCTCGTGCAGGCTTACATGGGTGTCGAGGATATGGACGATGTCCAGGCCCAGGGCCTGTCCGGGAACCTCATCCTGAGCGACTATATGATCGGTCTTGAAGATGACGGCACCGTGAAAACGGGCTGTACATATGACATCTATCAGGATGGCCACACCATCCTCCAGTCCACACCATAACCATCTGAACTCCAGCTTCCAAAGACGAAGAGCGGGTACATGACCCGCCCTTCGTCTTTAGTCTTCAATCGATACGGTACGCAACGAGACCTTCTGACTACTGTTTCCGTTTCTGGTACATCCGGTAGCCGACTATAGTGATCGCCAGCGCGGAACCCGCTGCGACTCCGGAGAGTATCCAGATGAGGGTCGAGCTCTTCTTGGCCGGTTCTTCCCGCGCGGCTTCCGGGATTTCCTCAGCAGCAACGTTACCTTCGGGGACGATCTGCTCCGGCGCCGGCTGGGTTTCGGGTTCGGCATCGATGATCTCGAAGGTCCCCGCCAGACCGTTCAGCTCAACCCGGTACGTCCCGGGATCGTTCATCGTCACTTCGAAGACGACCTCTTCCGATTGCCCGGACTCGAGTTCGATCGTCCTGGTCTCGAATTCCTCCCCGTCGATGAACAGGTGCAGGACATGCTCGCCGGCCGTTTCACCGGCATTGACCACCGTGACCGCCACTTTGACTGCGTCGCCCGGACCGGCGCTCGCCGGCGTTATGCTGAAACCGCCCTCCCGGAATGAGGCCGGGGCCGCCAGCACGGTGAACCCGGCGCTGAGACCGTTGATATCGAGCGAGTGCGTCCCTGCCACTCCGGCCGGGATGATGAATTCAACGTCTTCGCTGCCACCGCCCGGTACGGTTACGGTACGGGTACTGAAGACCTCGCCGTCCAGGCTGCAGGCCAGCCGGCATTCCCCGACCAGGTCGCCGGTATTCTTGACCCTGACCGTGGCGCTGATGCTGCTGCCCGGTTCGGCCTCTCCCGGTACGATGACCGGCGGGGCGATATCGAATTCAGCCGGCTGCAGTCCAGCCGCCAGGGCGAACCGGGAAAATCCGGTGATGGATGCGCTGACCCGCCGGTTGGCTGTGTCCGCCGTAGAATCGAGCCGCTGCCATTTCCCCGTTTCCTTATCGAACATGACGACGTAGAGATTCGTTGCCGCCACACCGCGGGGCAATGATACGGCCTGGTAGTTCAGCGTGAGGTTGGCGGATGGGATGATGGTCGAGCCCCTGGGGGTGATCTCGTAGACCTGTCCGATGAACGTTGCCCCGGCCGGCGCGGCGCCCGGTTCGGCGATGGTCGTGATAGTCACGGCATAGATGGGATAACCATTGGCATTGAGCACTTTGGTACCCTTGGCTATGGTAAGTTTGCAATCGCTATCTGCGCTGGGGGCAGTGACATCGTCCCAGAAAACGCCCTCCTGCGTGCACATGCCCGCTACGGAAGTCGTACACCTGGTGTCGGCGCCGCCGCCTCCCCCGCCGCCTCCGGACCACCCGCCGCCGGGCGGCTGCGAGGGAACCTGTGAATTCTTCAGGAAGGCGGCATCGACCGTTGTATCCGCCGTCATCGTTAACCACACGGGATTCGCTTTCCCCGTGATGCCCCCGCTCCAGGCGGAGAAACTCCAGCCCGCCGCCGGGACCGCGGTCAGTTTGACCTGGGTACCGGAAGGATAGGTACCGCAGGACGGCTCCAGCGTCACTTCACCGCTCCCGCTGGTGGTGACCGTCAGCTTGAAAGACGGGACCGAAGCCAGGGTGAAGGTGGCCGTCACATAGAAGTCCTCATTCATGACGATTTCCCGCGGGTTCGTACCGCACTCGATGCATCCGCCCCAGTAGGAAAAGACCCACCCGTCCCCGGGGACCGCCGTCAGGACGACGACGGTACCGGCTTCATAAGAAGGCAGGTCCGGGCTGCGGGTGATGGCGCCCTGTCCCACAACCTCGGTGGCCAGCGTGTAGTAGGCGGGAGGCGCCGCTTCCACGGTGATGGTGATGGTCTGGCAGACCGGTTCCGACCTGGCATCGGTGACGCAGAAGGTGATGATGTAGGTCCCCGCGTTTTCGGGAATCCAGGTGAAGACGCCGGAATCGGCGTCGAGGCTGGCGCCTTCCGCCAGGCCCATGAACGAGTACTTCAAAGCATCACCGTCCGGGTCCGAGGCGTGTACCTGAAAAGCCAGGCACTCACCTTGAACGCCGGTCTGATCGCCGATGGGATCGAAGACGGGCGGGTGGTTTTCCGATGCGCCGGTTATTTCGATGTTGACCCGCATCTCGACCGGGACCGATTTACCGTCCGTCACGGAGAAACAGGGTGAATAGCTGCCGGCGCGTTCGGGGGTCCAGTTGAAGGTCCGGGTTGCCGGGTTGAACGACCCTTCGTAGTAGTCGGTCTCCAAGGCATACGTCAGGCTGTCGCCGTCCGGATCGGAAGCCGAGAGTGTGAAAGTAACCGGTTGTCCCACTGTTCCATGCTGCACGCCTATCGGATCGAACCTGGGCGGGTTGTTTCCCGCGGGGCTGATGAAGAAAACGATGGTGCCGGTGCAGACCGCAGGGGATTTCTTATCGGTGACACAGAAGGAGAAAGCATACCTGCCTTCCTCAGCCGGCGTCCAGGTAAAGACTCCGGTGGCCGGGCCAACCGAGCTTCCTTCCGGTAACCCGATCCCAGAGTAGGTCAGTGCGTCGCCGTCCGGATCGCTGGCCGGAACGGTAAAGGTGATGGCTTGCCCGACCGTCCCGCCCTGCCAGGGGACCTCACCGATGACCGGTTGGGTGTTGCCGGGCACGCCTTCCACGGTGATGGTAATGACCTCGAAATCAGGCGCTGACTTTCCATCTGTGACGATGAAGGCAACTTCAAAGGTGATTTCGATGGTCGGGGTCCAGGAGAACACACCGGTTTCGGGGTCGAATGAAGCTCCCCCGGGATTATAGTGGTCCGGTATCCTGAAGGTCAGGCTGTCCCCGTCAGGGTCGGTGGCGGACACCGTAAACGTGAGGTTTTGGTGGATCGTGACGGTCTTGTTACCGATAGGAGCGAGGACAGGCGGGTGGTTTTCCACCGCCCCGATACCCGGCTGGAACCAGTCCGGAGAGCGGTGACCGCTGCTCGCGTCGGAGCTGGTCAGACGCATGAACCCGGTGCAAACCTCGCGGATGACGCAGATCCCGCTGTTCGGGTAGACGAGCCATTCACCGTCCGGCGACCACACCGGGTCCGGAACGCCGGTATCCGGGCATATCTCGGTCCTCTCCGTACCGTCCAGGTAGTCAATGAAGGTACGACCGGTGAACATGCCGCTGTAGACAACGCGGGTCCCATCCGGCGACCAGGCGGCCATGGAAACCTCTCCAGCTCCGTGCCCTAACCTCACCACATCTGAGCCATCGGCGTGCATCAGCATTATCGAACCGGAGGGAGTGCCCATGGGGCCGCGCGTATACTCGGTGAAGAGAATCTTGTCCCCATCAGGCGACCAGGTCGGCGACAGGTAGGGACCGTAATAGAAGTAATAGCTTGAGATAGGCGTGGTGAGCAGGCTTTCCAACCCCGTGCCGTCGGCATTGATAACGTTGATGCTGATGTCGACCGGCGGGGCGCCGTCTGTCTTCAATTCGGACGAGAACACTATTTTGCTGCCGTCCCGCGACCAGTCCGGGTACCGGTCATCGGCGTCGCTGGAGGTCAGCCATTTCAGCCCGCTGCCGTCCGCATTGATAACGGCGATATCATGCTGACCGTTACGCCGGGCGCTGAAAGCTATCTTCGAGCCGTCCGGCGACCAGTCCGGATCGAGGTCGTTTTCGCCGCTCGTCACCTGCATGTTGGTGCCGGTGGCCGCATCCAGGACCCAGATCTGGCAACTGCCCTCATGGCAGGATGAATAAGCTATCTTGCCCGTGAGCGACGAGGTTGCAGTTATGGTCACCGTCTCGGAATCGGAGTCTTCACCATCGCTGACGGTGAACGTTACCTGGTACGCGCCGGGTTGGGACGGCGTCCAGGTGAAAACGCAGTTGCTGAACGTTGCCCCATCCGGCAGCCCGGAAGCGGAATAGGTCAGGCTGTCACCATCGGGGTCCGTAGCGGAGACTGTGAAGGTCAGGGCAGTGTTGACTGGTACCGTCTTGTCCCCGATGGGATTGAGTTGCGGCGGCTGGTTATCCGGAGGCGGCTCAGGGGGCGTTCCTTCCACGCCCCAGGAAAGCATATAGACACTCAAGTCCGGAAATTCGACCACGGCGCCCGTTTCAAGGTCCACAAGTGCGTTATGCCCCAGGCCGGCGTTATTGACCGCTACCCAGTAGCCGGAAGGCGACATGGTCAGGCAACCGATACCGTATCCTATCAAGCTCGAATGCCATTGCTGATCGGGACCGGTCGTACCGACCGGGGTGAGGCCCAGGACCGCCCCCGCGGACAGCACGACATGGGCGATGTACTTTCCGTCCGCGGACCAGCAGATGTCGCCCAGCTTCACATTTTTCGTGATCTCAGTAAGATTGCCGCCGTTGGGATCAACCGTATACAGCGCTCCCTGGGCGAGAAAGGCGATCTTCGCGCCGTCCGGTGACCAGTCCGGTTGATGAGCCTCGATGCTCAATATCTTTTGCGGGTTCCCGCCATCGGCATCCATGACGTATATCCCATTGCCGTCCCGGCTGGAAAGGAAGACTATCCGGGTCCCGTCCGGCGACCACGAGGGACTGGTATCCATGACCTGATTTGTTGTCAAACGCATAGGATAGCTGCCATCGCAGCCCATGACGTAAATTCCATAGTTGCCGTCCTTCTCGGAAACGTACACTATCCGGCTGCCGTCCGGGGAGATTTCAGGGTCGCGGCCTTCGCTGGTAAGTTGAACTCGGTTGCTGCCGGTCGCGTCCATAATCCAGATACCGCCGTCCACGTAGGCGATCCTGCCGGTCGGGACCGGCGCAGGATCAATTATCATCGTAATGGTCTCCGAATCTTCCGCCCGCCCGTCACTGGCTGTGAACGTGACCTGGTACGTCCCGGCGACAGCCCGCTTCCAGTAAAACGAATATTCCTCAGGGTAGAATTGTTCAAACCCCGCCCCTTCCGGCAGTCCTTTTACCGAGATTGTCACGTTATCTCCGTCAGGGTCCGTAGCGGTTACCCGGAAGGACATTGACGCCGTTGCGGTTCCCGTTATATCCCCTATCGGCTCCAGGACGGGCGGCTGGTTCGGCTCCTCAACCTCATTCACCGTTATCGTGATAGTCTCATCGTCCGTACCGCCGCTGCCGTCATCCACGATGAATGTCGCGGTAAATTCCCCCGCTTCCCCGGGTATCCAGGAAAACTTGTGTTCATCAGGATCAAACGCGGCGCCCTCCGGCAGCCCGGAAGCCGTGTACGCCAGGCTGTCCCCATCCGGGTCGACGGCCGTGATAACGAATTCCAGCAGTTTGCCTTCGTCCGCAACTCTGTCCCCGATGGGATTGAGCTGCGGCGGCTGGTTCGGTTCTTCAGTCACTTCCGCCGTCGTTGTTACCGGCGGGGTTTCCGTGGCGTTATCCGTGGCGGTGGTTGTCGTCGCGGTCGCGGTTTCCGTCGTTGTCGTAGTGGTGATCGTGGGAGCAGGGGTTTCCGTTGCGTTGCCCGTCGTTATTGTTACCGGCGGGGTTTCCGGCGGCGGTCCGGTGACTTCGGTCGTCGTGGTAGTGGTCGCTGTAGCCTCAGGGGGTTCGGTTATGTCGGTGGTC
>CAZQQL010000073.1:0-16171 GCA_964595455.1 uncultured Dehalococcoidaceae bacterium | reverse complement strand
GCGGATTGACATACCCTACGCAAAGGATTAAAATCATAGTGAAAACCATCGACCGTGTGAGCGGCGGTGAGTCGGAACGGACACCGATACATTAACAAGAAAAAAAGTCGCTTGGATCGGATACGACCGAGACGGCCAACACAGTGAAAACCTCGTGCCTTCTCAGTCTGGTCTGAGAAGGTTTTTTTTTGAGCAGTAATATAGTTACCATCGGTATTATCGGGGCGGGCACCGTCGGTTCCGCCCTCGCTATCCTCCTCCAGCGGAGAGGGTATCAGGTAACTGCCATCAACAGCCGCACCAGGACCTCGGCGGAAAAACTGGCCTCACAGGTGCCGGGCAGCCGGGTCGTCGATTCCTACCAGGCTGTCGCTGACGCCGCTTCCCTTACCTTCATCACAACACCGGACGGCGCTATCCCCCTGGTCGCCTCCACAATAGCCTGGAAACCGGGCATGAACGCCGTCCATTGCAGCGGCTCGGACTCCGTGGCCGTCCTGGAACCGGCAAGCCGTGGCGGAGCCGGGGTCGCTGGTTTCCATCCACTCCAGACCTTTGCCGGCGTGGCGCAGGCCATCGAGAACATCCCCGGCTCGACCTTCGCCATCGAGGCTGACGGCGAGCTCCGGGAAAACCTCCGCGCCATGGCGGAAGACATCGGCGGTCACTGGATCACCCTCAAGGCTGCGGACAAGCCGGCCTATCATGCCGCCGCCGTTCTCGCCTGTAATTACCTGGTCACCCTCGTCAATATGGCCGCCGACCTCTGGAAAACCTTCGATGTCCCCCGCGAAACCGCCGTCACCGCCCTGCTGCCCCTCATTAAAGGCACCCTCCACAATATCGAAACCATCGGCATTCCCAACTGCCTCACCGGGCCCATCGCCCGCGGAGACACCGGCACCCTGACCAAACACCTTAATACTCTCGCTGAAAAAGCGCCGTCCCTGCTCGCGGCTTACAAGGAACTGGGACTGCAGACGATCCCCGTCGCCCTGGAAAAAGGAAAAATCGATCCCGGCCAGGCGAAGCAGATGGAATCCTTATTCAAGAATTGATTGTAATGGGAGAAAGACCATGAGAACGATGCTGAAATCCAAGATCCACCGGGCCACCGTCACCGATGCCAACATCAACTATGAAGGAAGCATAACGATCGATAGAGACCTGATGGACGCGGCGGACATGGTCGAATATGAACAGGTGCACGTCCTGAACATCAACAACGGCGCACGCTTTACCACCTACATCATCGAGGGCGCACGCGGCAGCGGCGAAATATGCCTCAACGGCGCCGCCGCCCGCCTGGCGGTCAAGGGCGACCTGGTGATCATCCTGACCTATACTTCAATACCGGAAGAACAGGCCAAAAACTATAAACCGCGCATCGTTCACGTGGATAAGAACAACGTCCAGACCAACAAACTGGACGCAGTATTTGCATAAAGGAGGCACAATCATGGCCGTTACCGTCAGCACTATTCGCGACATGAAGAAAAAAGGTGAGAAGATCAGCATGCTCACCGCTTATGACTATACTACCGCCAAGCTGGTAGACGAAGCGGGTGTACCGCTTATACTCGTCGGCGATAGTCTCGGCATGGTCGTCCTCGGCTACAATTCCACCGTCCCCGTTACGCTGGAAGTCATGCTCCACCATACCAAGGCCGTCGTCCGCGGCGTCAAAAACGCCCTTGTCGTCGGTGATATGCCGTTCATGACTTATCAGGCCAGTGAAGAAGAAGCCCTCCACAATGCCGCCCGGTTCCTCCAGGAAGCCGGTTGTCCCGCCGTTAAACTTGAGGGCGGCGTAACCATGGAAAAGACAATACGCAGGCTGGTCGACTCCGGCATCCCCGTCTGCGGCCACATCGGTCTGACTCCCCAGTCGATCAACGCCTTCGGCGGCCACAAGATACAGGGCAAGACCCCGGAAGCTGCTAAGAGACTGCTGGAAGACGCCCTCGCCGTGGAACGCGGCGGCGCCTTTGCGGTAGTGCTGGAAACGGTACCCGCCCCGCTGGCCGCCCTCGTCACGAAGAAGCTGACCATTCCGACCATCGGCATCGGGGCCGGCATCGGCTGCGACGGCCAGGTCCAGGTCATCAATGACGTCCTCGGGTCCTACACGGACTTCGTTCCCAAGCATGCCAAACAGTACGCTCAGGTTGCCAAGGTTGTCGCCGGCGCGATTGCCGCGTATCATGCGGACGTGAAGTCCGGCGCCTTCCCGACGGATGCACAGAGCTTCCCGATGGATGAAAGCATCCTGAAAGAACTGCAATAAAACAACTCTGCCCTTTCCCCGGCGGGAGAATATGCGATCACCCCGTAACATACGGACAAGCTACCACCCTCCCGCCCGGGGAAAGGGTAAAACCTCTTCCAAGTTCCTCCTGGAGCACTATAAATGAGAGTCATTCGTACTATCGCAGGCATGCGGCAAGCCCGGAAGGAAATAACGGGCGCGCTCGGCTTCGTTCCAACCATGGGGTATCTTCACGAGGGGCACATCGCCCTGGTGAAACGCGCCCGCGAAGAGAATGCCGCCACAGCCGTCAGTATCTTCGTCAATCCCACGCAGTTCGGCCCGAAGGAAGACTTCAAGACCTATCCCCGCAACACGGAACGAGACCTCTCTATGCTCAGTCCCCATACGGACCTGGTGTTCATGCCCGAACCGGAAGAGATGTACCCGGAGCACTACGATACCTGGGTGGACGTCGGTTCTATCACGACCATGCTGGAAGGGGCTTCCCGGCCGGGCCATTTCCGGGGCGTCGCGACGGTGGTCACCAAACTGTTCAATATCGTCCAGCCGGATAAAGCCTACTTCGGTCAGAAAGACGCCCAGCAGCTGCTCGTTATCAGGAAGATGGTCAGAGACCTGGATATGCCGCTGGAAGTGGTGACCTGCCAGACGGTACGCGAACCGGACGGCCTGGCTATGAGCAGCCGCAACACCTACCTCAGCCGCGAACAGCGGGCAGCCGCCCCGGTGCTCTATCAATCGCTACTCAGAGCCTGCGAACTGTGGCAGGCCGGAGAACGGAACGCGGCGGTTATCAAGAAAGCCATTACCAAGATTATCTCTGCCGAACCGCTGGGAGAGATCGACTACATCAGTGTGGCGGATACCGAGACACTGCAGGAGATCGAAGGTCCCGCCGGCGACGTCCTCGTTTCCATGGCGGTACGGTTCGGGAAAACCAGGCTCATCGATAACATCATTCTCGCCTGATTTACCCTTAACTCAGTATCATTACCTATCAATCCACGGATTCAGACGTTGTATCATATAAGAAGAACCAGCCGTGGAGAGAAGGATGACGCGTATCATCACCACCCACCATCGTGCGTGGGATTTCGTACTGGCCGCGCTGGGACTTTATGTCCTCAGTTTTGGACTGGCAATCCTGGGAGGCTGGACGGGGGCCCGCGTCGTATCGAGTGATGGTTTCTTCGCTCTCGGCCTGGCCATCGTCGGCATGCTGGTCGGGTATTTCCTCGGCATCGTGGCAGGACTTGTAGTCCTCAAAATCATGCTGCGTCAGCCCGGTTCTCTGCTTTTCGGACTGCTGGCTCTCGTGATATGGACGGGAGTATCGATCGGCATTACCGCCATTTTCAGTCTGGCCAGTGACGCTTCTTCAGCGGTAGTGGCTGCCAGCTTTCTGATCACGCCAGTCGTTGCGTTGTTGGGGTACTACTTCAAGAAGCAATCTACCTGAAGAGCCGGTTCTTCTTGACTGGCGATTTAATCTCAAGTACAATGGATAAGTGTTCGCCGAGGTAGCTCAGTTGGTAGAGCACTTGACTGAAAATCAAGGTGTCCCCAGTTCAAATCTGGGCCTCGGCACCATGTGATGCTGGCGGAAGTAGTTCAGCGGCTAGAATGCCTCCTTGCCAAGGAGGAGGTCGCGGGTTCGAATCCCGTCTTCCGCTCCAGTCGAAAAAAGAAAAGGGGCTTTTCAAGCCCCTTTTTATTTTTCTCGATGTTCCGGTTACTTCTTCCCGTCCCACTTCTCTATTTCGATAAGGCAGCTGTTCGGCGCCATTCCGGGTACATTCTTCGATAAACCGCGTGAGGGCGTCAGAATCGCAACACAGCCCCCCATATCGGTGCTCTCGGGATTGCCCGGCTCCAAAGGGTCGTATTTCCCGGAACCGTAGTACGAGTGCACCACACCGGGACGAATGCGCTCAGTAACATCCGCGATGCAGAGGACCGAACCCCGGTCATTGTAAAGACGGACAATATCTCCATGCTGAATACCCCGAGGCGCTGCATCGGAAGGGTGTATCTTGGCAGGCCGCCAGTTGTGGCCGTCTTTCCAGACCCGGTGGCCCGGGATCTCTCCCAGCCAGGAAGAGTTGGCGTCATGATGGGTATGGAACGTATACCGCGGGTGAGGTGAGATGAGCTGAAGTGGGAACCGGGCTGCCGCCTCGGAATTATGACCTTCCCAGCTTGGGATATAATGGGGCATCGGCGGACGTTCGTCATCGGTCGGAGTATGCTTTACCAGGCTGCGGGAAACAAACTCTATCTTCCCGCTGTACGTCCCCAGTTCCCTGCCTTTCTCCGTATGCCGTTTTGGGTTGAAGTGGTCCGGGGTATCGCAATCCCGCCCTTCGGCGAACCACCGCAGTCCGGGCGTGGATTTGTATTTCCCGGGAAGAGGGACGATGAAATAGCCCTTTTTCTTGAAATCATCGAAGGTGGTGTAGTCCTTGAGGTCGGAGTAGTAGAAGACCTTCTCGATCCAGTCTTCTTCTGAGTTCCCTTCGGTAAACTGCTCTTTAACTCCGAGACGCTCTCCCAGTTCAGAGAATATCTGATAGTCAGACTTGGACTCCCACAGCGGCTCGATGCACTTCTGCTGGTAGACGATGACCCGGTGATTGCAGGCATTGGAACCGTGGTGCGTGTACCCGCCGGTCTGCGCCCATTCCCCTATGTCCGGTCTTTCAAAGTTGGTGCAGGCGGGCAGGATGATGTCAGCCAGTTTCGTTTCCGTGCAGAACCAGCAGTCCTGGTTCACCACGAATTCCAGCTTGGGACTCTGGTACATCTTTACCCACCGGTTCGTGCCGGTCATCGTCCCGAGGAACGAACCGCCGTAGCGGTAGAACATCTTGACCTCGGAACAGCCGGGCATTGGATAGGTATACGGGATGAACTGCTGCTCCAGGGACTGCCCGCAGAACGTCTGGCCCAGCCATTGGATCGGTGGGTTGAGAATTGCTTCCGGCGCGAACAACCGGTAAATCCGCTGCTGCACCGGGTTCTGTACCTTCAGCTTGGCGAAGCCATTCATGAAATTAGGACCGAAGGACGAATAGCCGGGGAAATTGAATTCCGCGTTGTACGGCGTTCCCATGGTCGTTCCCCAGACGTTGACACCGGGCTTGCCGAGTCCCTGCATCGCCTGGAGCAGCACCATCAACCGCGCCCATTCCGTACCATAAGCCTGGCGGCAGGCGCCTGATTCGCCGCCGCGGGAACCGGCGGCCAGCATCGTCCGGCTGGAAGCCCACTCTCGGGCCAGGCCCTTGATAACATGCGCCTGGACGCCGCAGATGTCTTCCGCCCATTCCGGCGTCCGCGGGGTCCCATCTTCTTCGCCGAGGATATGCCGCCTGAACTCCTCGAAGCCCTCCGTCCGGGCTCTGACGTACTCCTTATCATACGTCCCTTCGGTCAGCCAGACCCAGGCCACCGCTTCCGCCATGGCGGCGTCCGTTCCCGGTCGAGGAGCTATCCATTTGTCGCCAAGGATGGTCGCAGTATAATTACAGAACGGATCGATAACGATCTGTTTTATGCCGAGGTCTCGCAGCCAGTACCGCCACTGGACGGACTCCTGGCCGCCGTAAATGCCGCGCGTCGAGTCCGGGTCGTTGCCCCAGTGAACGATGAGTTCGGTATTCTTGAGGGCGTCTTCCAGGAGGTCGTACTGCTCCGGCATGCCGAGCCGCCAGAAAAATCCATAAGTATGGGTGGCGCCCCAGTGCCAGCCTTCCCAACTGTCCGGATTATCGAGAATATCGGTGAAACCGATCAAATTGAAGAACCGCGCCCATGTGGAAGTGCGGTAACCGAGGTTCCCCCAATTGTGGTGGGAAGAAGCGCGGGACATGACCGCTTCCGGTCCGTAGGTCTCCCGTATCCGTTTCATCTCCCCCGCGACGATGTCCAGGGCTTTGTCCCAGGAGATTTGCCGGTAGCCGGACCTGCCGCGGTTCTGCTGGTTGCGCTCGCCGTTGGGGTCGAAGTCTTCCCTTATCAGGGGATACCTGATGCGCATGTCCGAGTAAATGCGGGACTTTTCGACTGACGTAAACGGAGCTACGCAGGCCTTACGAAGAGGAGTGAACTTTTTACCACCGGCCTCGATGGTCCATGAGGGAGCGTCGCTGTCATCGTAGACCATTGGCCGGATCCTGATTATTTTTCCGTCTTTCACATGGACAAAGACGGGCCCGCCGTTAGTGAGGTTGGTGAAAACCTTTTCCAAAATACCGGTTCCTTTTTGCGTTTTAAAACGGGAAAGACGCCGGGATTTTACGCATCCGGCCTGTGTTAGAAAAACAATCCCTAATAAAAGTATAATAAATAGTCACATATGAACGCAAACGCGGGAGGCTGTCCATGCATGAGATCCGCCTGTTAAGCTGGAATGTCAACGGTGTCCGGGCCGTGTACAAGAAAGGTTTCCTGGAATGGCTGCAGAAGGAAAAGCCGGACGTCCTGTGCATCCAGGAGACCAAGGCGAACCCGCTCCAACTCGAAGACGCCCTGGCCAAGCCGGACGGCTACAACGCGTACTGGAACTACCCGGAACGCAAGGGTTACAGCGGCGTTGCCCTGTTTGCCCGGGAACAGCCGATTGAAGTCAGGTTCGACCTTGGCGAAACCGACATCGACCTGGAAGGCAGAGTCATCGTTGCTGACTACCCGGCATTCACCCTGTTCAACGTCTACTACCCCAATGGCAAGATGGGGCCGGAGCGCCTTGCGTATAAGATGAGGTTCTATGACGTTTTCCTCGGGTACGCCGATTCCCTGAAGGACGCCGGCAGGAACATCGTTATCTGCGGGGACATCAATACCGCCCATAAAGAGATCGACCTCGCCCGTCCGAAAGAGAACAGTAAGGTTTCCGGGTTCCTTCCCGAGGAGCGGGCCTGGCTCGATACGCTCGTTACCCACGGCTACATCGATACCTTCCGCGTCTTCAACGAAGAAACAGGTCAGTACACATGGTGGGACCAGAAGACCGGCGCCCGGGAACGGAACGTAGGCTGGAGGATCGACTACTTCTTCATCAGCCGTAGCCTGCTGCCCTCGCTGACCGGCGCGTTCATCATGCCGGAGGTGCCGGGGTCAGATCACTGCCCGATCGGGATAACACTCAAAGACCTGCCGTGAGAGACGGTTCCTCTTTAACCTGTCATCAGGCCTTCTTGACCCCGATTTCCAGCACGTAGGAGCCGAACTTCATCGTTTCTTTGCCGTCTGCATCTTCCGGGACACCCTCAACGATGTTATTGGAGAGCGTTTCCTGCCTGATGTAGTCCGAGAACGCCGAGATGACCTGGACGAGATACGCGTCGCTCTCGAAGTACGTGGTGATGTGGTCGGCGATCTCGTAGCCGGAGGACTTTCTCAGCCCCTGGATATGATGGACGATCTCGCGGGCCATGCCCTCGGCTTCAAGTTCCGGCGTCAGGTAGGTCGCCAGCGCCACGGTATGGGCGCCCTCGGCCAGTTTCAGGTATTGTTTCTCATCGAGGGCGGCCAGTTCCTCCACCGTCACACCGTGGATCTCCTTGACGTTTAGTTCCTCCAGGACCAGGTCTGAGACCCGGTCCAGCGCCCGCTTCTCACGGTTCCCGCCAACGCTGACATAGACGTCACCGAGCGGCTGCCGTACTTTTATGCCGGCCTTGGCGCGGGCGGAACGTCCCATGCTGCATACTTTCATGGCAAGCTGGTTGTCCTCGGAAAGCTCCCGGTTGATGAGAGCTTCATTGACCACGGGATAGTCGGTCAGGTGGATGCTCTCAGGGGCATCCGGGAACGCAGACAGCACCAGGTTCCGGTAAAGTTCTTCCGCGAGGAACGGTGTGAACGGCGCCATGAGTTTCGCGAGCGTCACGAGGCAGGTATAGAGCGTGTTGTAGGCCGACATCTTGTCCGTGTCGTTCTCGCTTTTCCAGAAACGCCGCCGGCTGCGGCGGACGTACCAGTTGGACAGCCCTTCGATGTAGTTCTCCATCTTCCGGCCGGCATCGGTGGGATTGTAGTCATCCAGCGCCGTGCTGACTTCCTGGACCAGTTGGTAGAGTTCCGAGAGTATCCACTTGTCCAGTTCCGCGCCCGGCTCGGCGAAGGCGTCCGTTTCCGGCTTGAAGTTATCGATATTGGCGTACATGACGAAAAAAGAATAGACGTTCCACAGCGTGGAGAGGACCCTCCGGGACACTTCGGCGACCTGCTTCTCGTCGAACTGCCGCGGGTTCCCGGGCGTGGCGGCGGTGTAGAGGTACCAGCGCAGGGCGTCCGCGCCGTGCTTCTTGAACACCTCGTTCGGCCAGACGACATTCCCCTTGCGCTTGCTCATCTTCTCGCCTTTGGCGTCGAGGATGTGCCCGAGGCAGATGACGTTTTTGTAGCTCGGCTGGTCGAACAGCAGCGTCGATATGGCGTGAAGACTGTAGAACCAGCCGCGGGTCTGGTCGATGGCCTCACAGATGAAGTCCGCCGGGAAGTTCCCGCCGTTGGTCAGGTCCTTATTCTCAAATGGATAGTGGTACTGCGCGAACGGCATCGCGCCGGAATCGAACCAGCAGTCGATGACCTCCGGTACGCGCTTCATGGTCCCGCCGCAGGAGCAGGCAAAGGTCACGCCATCGATCCACGGGCGGTGCAGGTCGAGATCGTCGTTCCATCCATTGAGTCCCGGTTTCTCTTTCAGGTCTTCCGTCCCGCCGATACATTCATAGTTACCGCAGGACTCGCAGCGCCACACCGGCAGCGGCGTGCCCCAGTAACGTTCCCGGGAGACGGCCCAGTCGATGTTGTTTTTCAGCCAGTCCCCGAACCGGCCGTATTTGATATGCTCCGGGTACCAGGTTATCTCGTCGTTGCCGCTCAGCATCCGTTCTTTGACGGCGGTCGTCCTGATGTACCAGGTCTCCTTGGCGTAATAAAGCAGCGGGGAATCGCACCGCCAGCAGAATGGATAGGTGTGTTTGATGGTGCCGCTCCAATAAAGCTGACCGCGGGCTTTCAAGTCAGCGATGACCAGCGGGTCGGCGGCTTTGACGAACTTACGGGCAAAGGAATAGCTGCCGATAAGCATGCCCTGCAGGTCCACCTGCTGAACAAAGTCCAGGCCCCATTCCTTGCCGGCCTCGTTGTCCACTTCACCGAACGCCGGTGCGATATGCACGATGCCGGTACCGTCATCCATGGTAACGAATTCGCCGCTGATGACCCGGTACAGCAGACCGGCATCCGGTTGCTGCTCGGTCAGGATACCGCCTTCCCCGAAGCGCAGACGCTGTACGTTGTAGTCATGGGGGTTGTAGAGCGGATGGTAGGCGGTACCGACCAGGTCTCTTCCGTTCACCTTGGCTATCTCGCTGTAACCGTCCAGTTCCAGCGTGCCTGTCAATCGTTTGGCCATGATGAGATATTCCTGGCCGTTGTCCAGGACGGCATACTCGGCATCGGCGGCAACGGCCAGCGCCGTGTTGCCCGGCAACGTCCAGGGCGTGGTGGTCCAGGCCAGAAGAAACGCCTTTTTGTCAGCCGGAATGGTAGCAGGCCGAGTACCGGTAATCTCGAACTTTATGTAAACAGAGGGGTCTTCCGTGTTTTCCTTGTACCCTTGCGCTATCTCATGAGAACTTAATGAAGTCCCGCAACGCGGGCAGTGCGGCGTGACACGGTAGCCCTTGTAGATAAGCTCCTTGTCCCACATCTGTTTTAGCGCCCACCAGCAGGACTCGATGTACTCCCGCTTCATGGTCACGTAGGCATGGTCCATGTCCACCCAGTACCCGGCCCGCTCGATGGCCTTCTCGAATTCCCCAAGGTATTTCTCCACGCTTTGCCGGCAGAGGGCGTTGAATTTGTCCACACCATAAGCCTCGATCTGCGGTTTGGAGGATATCCCGAGCTTCTTTTCCACCTCAAGCTCCACCGGGAGGCCGTGCGTGTCCCACCCGGCGATACGGGGCGCGTAGTATCCTTTCATCACCTTGTACCGTGGGATGACGTCCTTGAAGACGGATGTCAGGATATGGTGAATGGCCGGGCTGCCATTGACCGTGGGCGGGCCGTCATACAGGACAAACTTCGGGCCGCCGCGGCGCGCCTCCACGCTCTTCTCGAAGACCTTCCCCTTCTTCCAGGCAGCCAGTATGGCTTCTTCCTGTTGCGGATAGTTGACCCTGCTGTTCACCGGCTGAAACATCAGCGTTTCCCCCTTAACATGATACGGCGACAAATAAAAAAGTCCCGTCCCTCAAGGGACGAGACTTGAATCCCGCGGTACCACCCTTATTCCCCGATAACACCGGGGCGCTCATCGAGACGCGTATTCACGTCTCCGTCCGGGTAACGGCGGACGAGTCCGGCCATGCCTACTTACCTTTAAGGGCTTTCGGGTGGCGGCTCGGGAGGGATTTTCAGGGCCGGTGATTTGTCTGCTCGCACCGTACCAGACTCGCTGGAAATGACCGGTTACCCTTACTCTTCTCCGTCACAGCCTTTTACAGGTTTATGTTAACACAGGTTTTGGTCTATTTCAATACGGACGCGCGCGCCTGGGCGAGATGACCACTTTACGCCCTTCGCCGACCCCGGTACTCTCCGTGGAAACGTCCGGATGATCGATGAGCGCCAGGTGAATAATGCGGCGCTCGAAGGCGGACATGGGTTCCATGGTGAACGGCGATTTCCGGCTCTTGACCTGGTCCGCCAGGCGGAAAGCCAGTGCCCGGAGCCCTTCGCACCGCCGCTCCTTGTACCCTTCCACGTCCAGGATGATAGGCATCTTTATCTCGTAGAGGTTGGCGACAATGAGACGGACGATATGCTGAAGTGAGACCATGGTCTGGCCCCTGCGCCCGATGAGTATGCCCAGGTCCTCGCCCTCGATGTTTAACCCAACCGAGGCTTTGTCCGTATCGTTTTCATCCGGGACGGTGAATGCCTCGGAAAGAATGACGGTAGCGGGCAGGTCCATGAGGTTGAGGAGCGTTTCCAGGACTCCTTTGGCCATTTCAAAAACCCGACGCTGATAATCAGGTAACTGCATGTTACTTCACCTCTCACCCGGCCTGTGACCGACTATTATTTCCGCCGCTGACTTTTTTTCTTACCGGGCTGGTAACGTGACTTATCGGGTTTGACAACGGCCCCTTCCTGGTCGATGACAAGGTCGGCTCCGGTTTCTTCAGTAGGTTTCTTCTCGTTGGCATCGAACCTTAAACGGCGCTGAGCTTCCGGTTCTCTCTTTACGGGCTTCTTGAACAGGCTTCCCCAACCGGCGATGCGGTACTGCAGGACAATGCGGAAGAGACTGTTGATCGCCCAGTAAAGCGCCAGGCCACTGGGAACGGACATGGAGATAACGCCGAAGAGGATCGGCATCATCCATTGCATCATCTGCATCTGGGAAGCCGCCCGCGGGTCGGCGGTGTCCGGGTTCGATGTCATTTTTTGCTGGACCCACATGGTGGCGGCTACCAGCAACGGTAAAATATAGAACTGGTCGGGCTGCGCCAGGTTCAGCCAGAGGAAACCCTGGGGCAGCGGTAGTGCTGAATAGACGGCGTCCCAGGGATACAGGAACCGGGACAGGTTGACCAGCCCTTCCGGCGCCTTGGCAAGTGCCAGCAGAATGGATTGATAAAGAGCGATCCAGATGGGCATCTGGATGATCATGGTAAGCGCGCACCCCGCTGGTTTGACGCCGGCTTCCTTCCAGAGCTTCATCTGCTCCTGGGCCAGCTTCTGGCGGTCCTTACCGTACTTCTTCTGCAGTTCGGCGATCTTGGGCTGGAGGTCCTGCATCGCCTTGGAAGACCGTATCTGGCTCAGGGTCATGGGCAGCAGTATAAGGTTGATGATAACGGTCAGCGCAATGATCGCCAGGCCGAAATTGTCCCCGAGGAAATTGGCCATGACGATAAGGACATTGGTAAGCGGCTGCTGGATGATGAGTTCCCAAACGTTCAATGCGTTACCTCGACCTTAACTCGTGATGACCAACGGTTGTAGTATGGATCCGGTGCTGGCGTCGACCCTGAGGATTTGCCCGGCGTCCGACTGTATATATATGATGCCTTCGTAAAGCAGCAAGCCGCCGTTGACGACAGTATCGATATTCGCCAGGTTTCTGATCTCATTGTTCTGTGTGGCAATAGAGTATATGCCGCCTTCGCGGTTAGCGATAATGACCACATCATCACTTATAACGGGGCTGGAAGCGACCGCTGCATTGACGTTATGGCTGGTGATAAGCGAGCCGCCGGCTGCGTTGATAATATAGACATTTCCGTCCAGGTTCGGTGCATAAAGCGTGCCGTTCACGAGGACGGGTGTGGCCCAGAACCAGTTATCGACGTTTTCAAAGCGCCACCGGACGCTGCCGTCATTCTGGTTTAACGCATAGAACACTTTATTCAGGACACCGACGTAAATAATACCGTCCTGGATCAGCGGCTGGGCAATGATGGCGCCATCAAGTTGAACGGCCCATCGCTGACTGCCGTCGGCAACGTTGAAAGCGTAGAGGTTCTTATCGAACGAACCGATGTAAACAACATCACCGGCAACCGCGGCGCTGCCCCAGATCCTGTCCCCAGTCTCTTTCTTCCAGAGTTCCTGCCCGTTGGCAGCATTCAGACAATAAAACACTCCGTCTGAATCTCCGAAAAACAGCCGGTCATCTTCGACGACGACCGACCCGACAATGGGCTCGACGTGATCGTCGATGGGATAGACCCATCGCTGAGTGGCGATGTTGTCCTGTTGATAAGCAAAGACCCGGCCGTTATAGCCGGCGATGTAGACAAGTCCGTTGGAAACGACCGGAGAGCCGTAAATTGCGACGCCGGCAGTACCGCCGCCGCCGCATCCGGCGTATGGATTGCAGCCGAACAACCCGGTTGACTGGGTGCCCTGGAGCTGTTCAGCCCGCTGGACGCCCTGGGTCTCCAGGTTGATCGAAACGAGCCTTCCGTATCTGGCTCCGACAAAGAGTGTGTTGTCCGCGACGGTACCGCCGGACCACCCTACTTCCGTCACGCCGCTGATGCAGCCGGTCATCAGTACCGCCAGCACCGCGAGGACGGCCAGCAGCGCAATTAAACGGCCGCTTTTCCACACTCTCTTGAGATTCAACTAACAATTCCTCCCTGATGGAAGACCGGTAGAACGCTTTTCCGGGACCGGATCATACCCACCCGGATTGAAAGGATTACAGCGGGCGATCCTCCAGGTTCCGAGGGCGATCCCCTTGAAAATCCCGAACCTTACAATGGCTTCGTAGGTATACTGAGAGCAGGATGGAGAGAACCTGCAGGACGGCGCCATGATCCGGGACAAGCTATTCTGATAGAGCTTTATCAGTCCCAGAGCGAGCCCTTTCATCTGCAGGCTCCGCTATACCGGCCCGCTTCAGCGTATCCGCAACGGCAAGTTCCAGTCCGTGATAATCCGTTTGGGCCGCCGGAACACGGGCGATAAATACTATATCCCATCCGCCTCGCAAGCCTGATTTCCGCAATATTTCACGTAAACGGCGCCTGGTCCGGTTACGTATGACCGCTTTCCCCACGCGGCGACTAATCGAAAAGCCGTACCGCGTTATGTCGAGTCTGTTCGGAGCGGCCTTCATGACGAGCCACCGGTTCGTCCAGGTCTTGCCCGCCGTATACACGTAATCGAATTGCGTTTTCCTGGTGAGACGATGTTCTCCCCTCACGGCACAAGGCCTGTCCGTCGGACGGTGGTTTTCTACACCACCGTCAATCGCTTGCGGCCCTTCAAACGCCTTGCCTTAAGGACATCGCGGCCGCCGCGGGTGCTCATTCTCTTCAAAAAGCCGTGTTCGCGCTTTCTGGGAATACTCTTCGGTTGATAGGTTCTCTTCGGCACGTCAACTCCCTGTCAGCGAAACCGGCCCATGAAGACAGGCTCCGCGTACCTTACGTTATTAGCTCTTGACGCCGACTCCGCCGGTCCGCCGGATATGTTCGGCGACAAAAGGCAGGAGCGCCAGGTGCCGAGCCCGCTTGATAGCTACGGCCAGAGCGCGCTGGTGCTTGGCGCAGGCGCCGCTCTTCCGCCTCGGGGCGATCTTGCCCCGGTCGGAAACATAAGCACGTAACGCGGCGGGTTCTTTATAATCGATAAATTTAACTTTATCCCGGCAGAAGAAACAGACCTTTCGCTTGGGAACATACTTCCCCTTGCCTGATCTTCTTGGTCTGGCTGGTCTTGATTGTGTCATTCTTCCCTCTATATCATGCTAAAAAGCAAAGTATCTTGTTTAGAACGGGAGGTCTTCCGGCTCCAGGTCGCCCATGCTGCCTTCTTCCACCCGTTCATCGCCATAGCCGGCGCCGCGCCGCTCCAGGAAGATCACCCGGTTGGCGACAACTTCCAGACGGCTATGGCTCTGGCCGTCCTGGCCTTCCCAGTTACGCGTATGGAGCCGGCCTTCCACGTAGACCAGCTTTCCCTTGGCGAGGAACTGGTTGCACTGTTCGGCCAGCCGGTTCCAGGCCACGACATTGAACCATTCGGTCTCCTGCCGGCGTTCTCCTTCCGGAGACGTGTAAACCCAGTTGGTGGCGACGGAAAAAGAGGTAACCGGTTTGCCGTTGGGAGTGAACCGCATTTCCGGTTCCTGTCCCGTGTTCCCGATGATGGTCACCTTGTTCAGACTCGGCATATCCTCAGACCTCCCCGCAATGGGCGCTCTATTCCTTCCCGCTTAACTGCCGACCCTGATCAAAAGGTGCCGCAGGACGTCTTCTGTGATTTTTAGGTTAGACTCCAGTTCTTTGCACCGCGCCGGGCTCAGTTTGAAACGGGTAAGGACGTAATTACCTTCAAGGCTTTGCTTTATCGGATACGCCAGTTTCCGTTTGCCCCACTTCTGTACGTCCTCAACCACTCCCTCCCGGGCGGTGATAAATTGACTGACGTTGTCAACTCGTGCTTCCAGTGCTTCATCGGCCACTTCCGGCCGTACAATATAAACCAGTTCGTAATCCTGGAGTTTCGTATCAACTACGACGGTTTGTTCCTCTTTTTTCTTCGCCACTTCCAAAGTTCCTTAGACAAATTTAAGACCATTATACCACAATGATACGGCAGTAACAACTGGATTATGTTATCTCCCCCGGTTCCCGCCCGCCTTCCGGACAGGCGGAAAATGGCTTAATAATCTTGACATCCACAGGCGCCTTTGCTAGACTTGTAAGTGACTCTGATGGGCTTTTTGGTGAAGCCCATGTTTTTTTCGGCCCCATGGTGTAGCGGTCTAACATGCCACCCTGTCACGGTGGAGATCGGGGGTTCAAATCCCCCTGGGGTCGCCACTCTTTTTTCTACATCAAATATCGTCACACCATGGATTCCTTCCGCTGTTTTCCATCGCCTGGAGTTCCGTTTCATCACGTTTCTCATGTTGAAATACTGCTATCCAGGACAGCATTGTAAATTCTCCATCGTTGGTTTAGAATGCGGTGAGGCTTTCGGTAGGAAAATCCCGGAATACGGAATACCAGCCTGATAAATTACTGCAGGAGGAACACATGGCGGAAAAAAAGTATGACAAGTATTTCCTGAGCTATGACGGCTCGGAACCAAAGGTGGGCGACTATAAATCGCTCAGCAGTCTACCCCCGTTCCCGGAGATAGCCAGCCCGCAGACCTATTTCCGGGGAGATATCGCACTTCCGGGCGCCACGGCCAATATGGGTTGGCAGGTATTTACCGCGCCAGTCTGCTGGGAAACAGTTCCCCATGCCCACAAATACGATGAGTTCCTCATCTTCCTCGGGGCGGAACTGCCGGACCTCTGCAAGAGCTTCGACGCGGAAGTCGACCTCTGGATGGGCAAGGAACTGGAAAAAC
>CAZQQL010000072.1:0-16251 GCA_964595455.1 uncultured Dehalococcoidaceae bacterium | reverse complement strand
AGATAATGAGCGGTGACTGGAGTTCAGACGTGTGCTCTTCCGATCTCAACCTGGGAGATATCCCGCTGGACAAGTAGTCTCCGGGTTATCGTAACAGTTCAATCATCAAAGGGGGTCCCGAGAAGGGGCCCCCTTTTTTGTTGACTTTCGCTCAAACGCGAGGTATAGTCAGCGTAACAGCAGTTTGTCAAGAAACCCGTGAATATGATGCGAAAAAACATAAAGAAAACAGTCATCATTGTCCTGGTTATTGCATCGTTATACTACCTGATTTTTCACGGCAACACGTTAACATGGCTCATCGTAGGCGGCCTGGCAATCGCCGGAAGCCTGTTTTTTCTCTTGAAAGTGACGTTCAGAAAGCAAACCCGAACCCTGAAGGGACTGCAACGAAAGGTATTTGGCATACCGGAACCGTACGCTGGCTACTCCGAAAGACAGCTTGGACCTTGGCCTGGCATTATCGGTTTGGTCTTTGTCGTGAGTGTGTATGGATATGCGGCATACTGGAGTAATGAGTATCTTTATACCAATCTCGAGGGTGAGTATGTATATGTAACCATGGAGCCTATCGAAGTAGACGGCTTTTCCGTCTTTACAACAGATCAGTATTTTGTTAGCTTTTCTTTCCAATATCCAGCAGACTACAGAGTATCCATCAATGAACCGAAAGGCTTGAATATGAGTTTGAGGGTCTTCCTGGAACGCCCGAAAAGTGGAGAGGGCTCTGACGAACAGTCAATAACAGGTGTTGATTACGATTCCGTGAAAGAAGGACTCCAGGACAACGGAATCGATTACCTCTCGCATATTACGATTGAAGTGCCTCTATCCTTTCAGTCCGCAAAAGATAAAATGGAAGCTGAGTTAAGGGACATTAAAAAGTATAGTAAATACGGGAACATGACCAATTTGGTCCTTGAAGAGAAGCACCGTTTCACTCTCGATGAAAACAGGGGCTGGAAACTATCCTATTCTTATCTTTCTCAGCCGATCGAGATCCCATTCTTGTCCACCCAGTTTTTAGGCGAGTCTTACCCCGTTAAAGTGACGCGTCTGTTCCTTGAGAAAAGTGGTCATGTGTGGCAGATAACGGTATCGTCCGACCCGTCTCTTCATGAAGCAGCTCTGAAAGATACGGAACATATCCTGAAAACCCTGTCTCCTACCTCAGCAAGAACCTAATACCTCCTCTCATCGGTCCCGCGAGATAAAAACGAAAATGGTCAGTGATGTCGCGTGAATCTGAGTATCGCAGGCCGGGTACAGCCTTCAAGAAATTCTTCGTCAGCCTTTTTCAGGGGAGACGAAGGACCTTTCTGAGGTTCTGCAACGCTTTTAGAAACCCCGGCATACCTTTACGACCTCACACCTATGTCCCCTCTCCGCCGGCGGAGAGGGGACAGATGGTGCAAACCGGGTAGACTGGTAACAGAACAGACCGGGCACATGGGTAACGGGCAAGTGTACCCCTCATCTTAATCCTCTCCCGCAAGACGAGAAAGAGTAGCGTGGGCAAGATCTATTGTTACACGCAATCAATAGGGTTTGAATCTCTTAAACTTATGCTGTAAGTCGGAAGTATTTTCGCCGGAACCGGAACGCCACGTTTACCAACCCGATCATCACCGGCACTTCCACCAGCGGCCCGATGACCGCTGCGAAGGCCTGGCCGGAGCCGATGCCGAAGACCGCCACTGCGACGGCGATGGCCAGCTCGAAGTTGTTACTGGCCGCCGTAAAGGCGATCGTCGTCGTCCTGGAGTAGTCAGCGCCGATGCGTTTGCCCATCCAGAACGAGATGAGGAACATGGCGACGAAGTAAACAAGGAGCGGTACGGCGATCTTGACTACATCCAGCGGCAGTTGCACGATCACTTCTCCCTTGAGAGAGAACATGACGATGATGGTGAACAGCAAAGCGATGAGGGTAACCGGGCTGATCTTCGGGACAAATTTGCGCTCGTACCAATCCCTGCCTTTTGTCTTGAGGAAGATAAAGCGGGTCAGCATGCCGCCGAAGAACGGGATGCCCAGGTAGATGAGGACGCTCCGGGCTATCTCGCCCATGGTGATATCCACGTCCGAGCCTTCCAGGCCGAACCAGCCCGGCAGTACCGTGATAAAGATGAAAGCGTACACGGAGTAAAACAGTATCTGGAAGACAGAGTTGAATGCTACCAGCCCGGCGGCATATTCGTGATCGCCGCTGGCAAGTTCATTCCAGACGATGACCATGGCGATGCAGCGCGCCAGACCGATCATGATGAGGCCCACCATGTAGTCCGGCAGCGGCCAGACGTAGCCAAGGAACAGGATGGCTACGAAAAACATGAGGACTGGGACGATGACCCAGTTCTGGATGAGCGAAAGGCCGAGTACCCGCCAGTTCCGGAACACTTTACCGAGATCCTCGTAGCGGACCTTGGCGAGAGGAGGATACATCATCAGTATCAACCCGACGGCTATCGGGATGGATGTGCTGCCGACGGAAACAGCGTCCAAAGCATCGGCGACTCCGGGGATAAAGTACCCTACCCCAACGCCTATTGCCATAGCAAGGAATATCCAGAGGGTCAGCAGGCGGTCCAGGACCGGCAGGCGCCGCTGCGGTTCAGCGTTGTTTAGTGTCGTCACAGGTTGCTCCTTACTTTATGTCCAGTTCTTCCAGTAATTTGCCGACCCGTTTTTCGATCTCATCGCGAATGCGGCGGACAACGGGAAGCGGCTGACCGGCGGGGTCGTCAAGCTGCCAGTCCTCGGTCTCGATGAACCCGGCCGGGCAGACACCTTCCGTGTCTTCACCGCAGCCCATGGTAATCATTCGATCGGATTCATTCACCAGGTCCATGGTCAGCACCTTCGGCTTGTTGCCGCTGATGTCTATGCCAACTTCCTTCATTGCTTCGATCACTTCCGGATGCACCGCGTTCCCGGGTCTGGTACCGGCGGAAAGAGCCCGGGCTTTCCCTTTGGCCGCCCGGTTGAAGTAAGCTTCCGCCATCTGGCTGCGGCCGGCGTTATGAATACAGACAAACAATACGGTTTTCATGGGCTCTCCTTTACTGCTGCTTCATCACTGGTAGCGCGGCAAGATTCCCCGCATGTAACCGGCACAACCGTTGTGATCCCGGCAATATCTTCCGCGACCTGCGTGTCGTTCTGTAGTGCTTGCCGAACGATATGTATCAAGGCCTGCACATCAGGGATTCTCCTCTCCTCAACAATGCCATAATGTGACCACAACCCTTCCTTCCAGTGCCGTAGCATGCCGGCTTCGTACAGTATCTGCAAGTTGCGGGAAGCCCTGGTCTGCGAGATATCCAGCGCCTGCATGACTTCGCACACACAGCAGTCCCGGTGTATCAGGAGATTGAGTATCCTGAGCCTGGTTTCATCCGATAACGCTTTGAAAGCCTTGATAAGTTCTTCCATTGATCACCTCTAATATGCTTATATGCGCTTATACGCATTTTATACCAAGACTAGAAGCCAATTCAATATCAGAATACCGGATTTCAAGATTTTAACAAGGTTTTAACATGGCCTTAATGCACTTTTAAATACCGGTGATCATACTGTACATAGGGTAATGAAAAAGCCGGAGTTCCGGAATCCGGCCGTGTACCAACCCTGAAGGAGATAGACGCCTTGCGTAAAACCGTTATCCATATATTTGTCGGACTTGCCGTGGCCGCTATTCTGGGACTCGCTCTGGCAGGCTGCGGGAACAGTACCAACACTACTACGAACACCGGAAGCAACGCCATTACGGAAGCCGGTTCGACCACCATTCAACCCGTCGCGGAGCAGCTTGCCATCGCTTTCATGAACATGAATGAAGGCATCACCGTCACCATCCAGGGCGGCGGTTCCAGCACCGGCATCAAGTCCGTTTCAGAGGGGACCGTGGACATCGGCGCGGCATCACGCGAACTCAAAGAAAGTGAAAAAGGCCTCGGCCTCGTAGAGCATGTCCTGGCCATGGACGGCATAGCCGTGATCGTCAACCCGGCCCAGGCGGTCACCGGGCTTACCATGGAGCAGGTGAGGCAGATATACGCAGGAGAAATCACCAACTGGAGCCAGGTCGGCGGCATGGATGCCGGCATCAACGTCTTCGCCCGTGAAGAAGGCTCGGGTACCCGTGATGCCTTTGAGGAGATCGTGATGGGTGATTCGCTCATCGCCGCGGGCGCCCTGCTGCAGCCTTCCAACGGCGCCATCAAGACCGCCGTTGTGGGCGACCCCAATGCTATCGGGTTCGTCTCGTTCGGTTACATCGATGACTCCATTCACGCCCTGAGCATCAACGGCGTGGCCGCCACCGTCGATAACGTCAAATCCGGGAATTATCCGATCTCCCGCCCCCTCCTGCTGCTGACGAAGGGAGAACCCACCGGCAGCGTCAAGAAATTCATCGATTACTGCCTCGGACCGGAAGGACAAGAGATAGTTGCACAGGACTACATACCCGTTAACTGACGACACTACGGAACGGTCTTCCGGGGAGCCTTCCGGTTCCCCGGGACCCGCCCCCGATAAACGACGCGGACTGAAAATACTGGACCGTCATTTCAGTGACAGGCTGGCGAAGTACCTCGTCTTCGCCAGCGCGACCGTTTCTTTCATCATCCTGCTGGCGATAGCGATATTCATTTTCAGGGACGGACTTCCCGCCTTCCTGGAAGTCGGGTTCTTCAACTTCATCTTCGGGGACACGTGGCGCCCCGGCCAGGGGCAGTTCGGCATCCTGCCCATGATCGTGGGTTCCATCGCGGTAACGTTCGGTTCCCTGCTGCTGGCCGTCCCGCTGGGAATCTCCTGCGCGATATTCCTTGCCGAGGTGGCCCCGTACCGGGTACGGCAGCTCGTCCGGCCGGCGGTGGAACTACTCGTCGGAATCCCCTCGGTGGTCTACGGGCTCGTCGGCCTTGTCCTGCTGGTACCGGCGGTCCGGGAGTTGGGCGGCAGCGGGCTCAGTGTGCTGGCGGCTTCCATCGTCCTCATGGCGATGGTCCTGCCCACCATCATCAGCATCACGGAAGACAGCCTGCGGGCCGTCCCGGTTTCCTATAAAGAAGGCGCCCTGGCCCTGGGGGCCACACGCTGGCAGACCATTTACCGCGTTATGCTGCCGGCGGCTAAATCCGGCATCGGGGCGGCCGTCGTCCTGGGAATGGGGAGGGCGGTCGGTGAAACCATGGCGATGATCATGGTCATCGGCAACGCCATCACCTTCCCGACTTCACCGTTATCCCCAGCCCGGACGCTGACGGGCAACATTGCCGTGGAGATCGGCTACGCTACCGGCCTGCATGAAGACGCCCTGTTCGCCACGGCCGTGGTGCTGCTGGTTTTCATTGTCATCCTCAACAGCGTCGCCGTGGTAGCGCTCAAGAGAGGAAAGCATGCTCAGGCTCACGTCTAACACCACGCAAAAACTGGCGACGACCGTAATCTGGGGCGGCGGGGCGATCACCGTCATGATTATGTTAGTGATCGTTCTCTATGTCCTCGTTCAGGGCGTTCCTTCAATATCCTGGGAATTTCTCACCACCGCTCCGGCGGGCGGCCTCTCCGGGGAAGGCGGGATTTCAACCGTCATCGTTTCCACCATTTATCTCATCGGCCTCACCATTATTATCCTCGTCCCGATAGGTCTCGGCGCAGCGATTTACCTCTCGGAATACGCCCCGGACAACCGCTTGACGCGGGCCATCCGGTATGGCGTTGAAACACTGGCCGGCATCCCGTCCATCATCTTCGGGTTGTTCGGGTTTGTGCTGTTCGTCACCGTCCTGAGCTTCAACTTCTCGCTGCTTTCCGGGGCCCTAACGCTTGTCTGCCTGCTGCTGCCGACGATGATACGGACGAGCGAAGAAGCCATCAAAGGCGTACCGCGCGCCTACCGGGAAGGCGCCCTGGCGCTGGGGACGACGCGCTGGCAGATGATTTCCCGGGTGGTCGTACCGGCAGCATTACCGGGCATCGTAACGGCCATCATATTGTGCGTCGGCCGGGCCATCGAGGAGACCGCCGTCCTGTATGTGACACTGGGAGGCAGCGCCGCCATGCCGACCTCGCTCTTCTCCAGCGGGCGGACGCTCTCGCTCCATGTGTTTTACCTGGCGATGGAAACGAGAGCTTTCGACAAGGCCATGGCGACGGCTGCGGTGCTGATTATTATCATCGTTATTATCAACGGGATGACCAACTGGATTTCAAACCGTTTTCAGAAGAAAATGAGAGGGGGCAGGTAGCCCATGAATACCATAACCATAGACAGGGAAATAATCCGCACCGATAAAGGGGGCGGCGAGACCCAGGTCTGCAGCTGGGGAAAACTGAGCGCCGCCAATGTAAACCTGTTTTACGGGAGCTTTCAGGCGCTGCGGGATATCACCCTGGATATTCCGAACTGTACGATAACCTCCATCATCGGCCCGTCCGGGTGCGGTAAGTCCTCCTTCCTGCGGCTGTTCAACCGGATGAACGACCTCATCAACGATGTCCGGGTGGAAGGCAAGCTGCTGCTCGACGGAGTGTCCATTTACGACCGCTCCATAGACGTGGTAGACTTGCGCAAACGAGTGGGCATGGTCTTCCAGAAACCAAACCCATTCCCGATGTCCATCTATGACAACATCACCTTCGGGCCAAAACAGCACGGGCGCCATAACAAGGCGGAACTGGAGGAAGTGGTGGAAAAGAGCCTGAAGCAGGCCGCGCTCTGGGACGAGGTCAAGGACAAGCTCCACCAGTCCGGTCTGGCGCTTTCCGGCGGCCAGCAGCAGAGGCTGTGCATCGCCCGGGTGCTGGCGGTGGAACCGGAGGTCATTCTCATGGATGAGCCCTGCAGCGCCCTCGACCCCGTGGCGACGCTGAAGATAGAAGACCTGATGCGGGAACTCGTCAAGAACTACACCATCATCATCGTCACGCACAACATGCAGCAGGCCGCGCGGGTATCGGATACCGCCGCGTTCTTCATGATGGCGGAGGACCGGGCCGGCGTACTGATCGAGAACGGTCCGACCGACCAGATATTCACCAATCCGCGCGACAAGCGGACCGAAGACTATATCACCGGAAGGTTCGGCTAGAGGTTAGTAAGAATGGAAATCAGGACAGGTTTTCACCGCGAGTTACGGGAAATACAACAGGACGTTCTCTACCTGGGCAGCATGGTGGAAAAAGCCATCACAAAATCCGTCAAGGCGCTCAAGGACCGTGACCACGCAGAAGCCCAGCAAATCATAGATAATGACAAAACTATCGATACGCTGCGCCACAACATCGAACTGCGCTGCGTAAGTCTCATCGCCAAGCAACAGCCGATGGCCGTGGACCTGCGCACCCTCCTGGGAGTGACCCACATCATCACGGAGCTGGAGCGTATCGGAGACTATGCCGAGGGCATCGGCAAGATCGTGCTGATGAGCGAAGACCCACCGCTGCAGCCGCCTTCCGGCATCTCACGCATGGCGGAGAAGATCACCGACATGCTGAACCGCTGCCTGGAAGCGTTCATCAAGCAGGATGCGGAAACAGCCCGCCAGATTGCCCTGGAAGACGATGAAGTCGACAGCCTGTACGATGAAACGAACCGCCTTCTTATCAGCTACATGGTGGAGGACCCCAAGACCATCACGCGGGCGACCCATCTCATCTGGGTATCCCACAACCTGGAACGCTCGGCGGACCGGATAACCAACATCTGCGAACGCATCGTGTTCACCGTCACCGGCCGGCTGGAGGAAATCGGGGCGTCCAGGTATTGAAAGACGTTCACTGACCGCAAATCAGGGATGGTTTTAACCTGGATTTAAGGCTAAATTAACCAGCCTGTTACAGAACCTTAACTCTGCATTAATGTTCGCCTGCTATTCTGAAAGAAAAAGAGAGGAAAGAACCTCTCACAGGAGGCACAAATGGGCGAACTATACCTGGACAATATAGAGAGACTGCTCTGCAGGGAAGAAAGCGAAGAACCCGAAAAGGCCGAGCCCGGTATTGATGGAAAAGGTAAAAGGAACATACCGGTGTTCGTTTTCGAACCGGCGGTCGAATGTCCCGGATTTCCCACCTGCCGGTAAATTTCACGTTATAACGATCCCCGCTTTTCCCCACCGTCCACCATTTCCGCGGCTTCCTCGCGGCCTTTTTTCAACTCCTTGGGCTATTAGCCCCTCCTCTCGTACTATTGCATTTGTTTGATGGATAACGTCTCGAAGATCGGGATTGCGTCACGACACTCTCAATGGCTCCATCAATGAACATCCAACCAAACGGAGCCCCACCGCTTGATTTTTAGGTCCAACATAATAGAAGCTATAATTAAGATTGAACACAAAAATAGCGGAGGTATCCGGAATGCCCCAACAGACAAACATCGTCATCATCGGAGGAACGGCCTGCGGCCCCAAGACCGCCGCCCGGGCGCGCCGGTGCGACCCCAATGCCCGCATCACCCTCATCGAACGGCGTGATAACCTTTCCACGGCTACCTGCGGACTGCCGTACTTTATTTCCGGGATAATTCCCAAACGGCAGAGCATGATCGCACGAGAAGCCGATTATTTCCGCAACGTCTTCGATATGACAGTACTGACCGGTACGGAAGCAGTTACCATCGATAGGAAAGCGTACACGGTTACGGCCCGTAATCTTCGCTCCGGCGAGGAATCGACGATTCCGTATGATAAGCTGGTGCTGGCCACCGGCGCCAGGCCGATGGTCTTCGATTGGGAAGGCAAAGACCTGGCGGGTATTTTTACACTCAGCGACCTTCCTGACGCCGACGCCATCCGCGAAATGCTGGTCCGGGACAGGTCGGAGACCGCTGTCATCGTCGGGGCCGGGCTTATCGGCCTGGAAATGGCGGAATCCCTGGCCGAGCGCGGCCTGGAAGTGACCGTCATCGAAGCACGGGACCGCGTCTTTCCCGCCATGCTCGACCCAGAAATCTCCGCTCATCTCCAGAAGCACATGGAATCAGAAGATGTGCGAATCCACTGTAACGCTCCAGCCAGCGGGTTCCTCGGGGATGAAAACGGCCATGTGCGCGCCGTCCTGGCCGGGGGCATGGAGCTTCCGGCGGACATCGTGGTGCTGGGCCTGGGCGTCAAACCGGAAGTTACGCTGGCCAGACAGGCCGGTCTTACCATCGGGAAACGCGGCGGCGTTACCGTCGATGAACACCTGCGCACGAGCGATCCGGATATCTATGCCGGCGGCGACTGCGTCGAGGTCAAGCACCGGGTGACCGGGGAAATGATACTGGCGGCCCTTGGTTCGACAGCCAACAAGCACGGCCGCATCATCGGCACCAATATCACAGGCGGCAACCTCACTTTCCCGGGCGTGCTCGGTACCGCCATCGTCAAGGTCTTCGAGTTCAATGCCGGGCACACCGGCCTCAATGAAGAACAGGCACGTAAAGCGGGGTATGACGTAGTTACCGCCCTGGTCCCCACGTACGAACACGCTACCTATTACCCCGGAGCGCGGGAATTTACCCTGAAACTCATCGCGGACCGGGCTACCGGGAGGATACTTGGCGGGCAGGGCGTCGGGCAGGGAGACATCGCCAAGCGTATCGACGTCCTGGCCACGGTGATTTCCTGCGGCGGTACGGTTGATGACATCGCCGACCTCGACCTGGCCTATGCTCCGCCGTTCAACAGCGCCATGGACCCGCTCCATAACGCCGCCAACGTCATCCGCAATAAACTGGCCGGCATGGCGCACGGGCTCTCTCCGGCGGAAGTGCATGAAAAGCTACATGACGACAACGTCCTGCTCCTCGATGTCCGCAACCAGGATGAGTGGGACGCCGTCCGGCTCAAATCAGGCAAAGTAACACTAATACCGCTCCCCGAACTCAGGGAACGGCTCAGTGAGTTGCCGCGAGACAAGCAGATAATCACGTTTTGTCGGACGAGTATCAGGGCCTTCATGGCCCAGAGGATACTGGATGGGGCAGGTTTCAAAAACACCTGCTTCATGGACGGGAGCGTGGCGGGCTGGCCGTACGACCTGGAAAAGGCGGATTACGAAGGTCCCGTCGGTGGTGAAGCTGCTTCTTCCACCTGAGCCTTCTTACCGGCGTGCTTGACACCGGTGAGGAAGAAATTGGCGATCAGACCGGCGACGGTCACGACGAAGAACACGATAAAGATCAGCGAGAGCGATGTGCTGAGTGCTTCCCGCAGCGTGGTCAGCAACTGGTTGAATAATTCTGCAGCCTGGGCGCCCGAAGCATCGAACATGGCCCGGAGCATGTCCTGGGCCTGGGGATTGATAAGCGCCTGGGGATTGTCCGTGATCGCACGAAGTTCCTGCATTGGCACGACATTCCTGACCTCCGGTGAGAGGTTCCCGTAAAAGTACGAACCGAACCGGTTGTTCAGCACCGAACCCACTACCGCCAGCCCGAACACACCGCCGAGGGGCCGGAGCAGTTGGATAAGAGAGGTAGCGGCGCCCATTACCGTATACGGGACGCTGTTCTGTACCGCGATGGTATGGATGGGCATGATGATGCCGTTGCCCAGCCCGGCCACCACGATGAGGATGACCGCAGTCAGGAAGGTCGTCTCCGGCGTCATGCCGGCAAGCAGGATGAACCCCACCGCAGCGATGGTAAAACCGATGGTCCCCTGCAGCCGGTAGCGGCCTCCCGCCCGGGAGAGCATCTGTCCGCTGATGAAACTGCCGAAGGACATGCTCAGCATCATGGGTGTCATGAAACCGCCGCTCTCCGTTGCAGACGAACCTAACACGCCCTGGAAAAAGAGCGGGATAAAACTGACGACCGGGAAGAAGGCTGCCCCCTGAAGGAAGCCAACGATCGAAGACACGGTCACAACCCTGTTTTTAAACAAGTCCATGGGGATAACAGGTTCCGCCGCCCGCTTTTCAATGACAATAAAAAGCACGAAAGCGACCGCTGAAAAAACGAACAAACCGATGATGATGGCCGAACCCCATGCATAATCCACGCCTCCCCAGTTGAGGGCCAGCATCAGCGGTACCAGAGCCAGGCTCATCATGATGACCCCGGCATAGTCTACCTTGTGCTTTTGCCGTGCTGGTTTAAAATCCGGGAACATGAAGATGAAGACGAGGATGATCATGATGCCCAGCGGTACGGTGACGAAGAAGCACCAGCGCCAGGAGAGGGCGTCCGTCAGGAAACCGCCGAGTGTCGGGCCGATGACCGTGGAAACCCCGAAGACGCCCGCCATCACACCGCTGTACTTGCCGCGTTCTTCCGGAGGGAACAGGTCCCCGATAACGATGAACCCGAGAGCGCTCATCGCCCCGAAACCGAACCCCTGCACTCCCCGGTAGATAATCAGTTGTGTCATCGTCTGGCTGATGCCGCTGAGGAACGCACCGATGACAAACAGCGCCATGCCGGCGACAAACAACCACTTACGGCCGAACATATCGGAGAGCTTGCCCGTCAGGGGAAGGGAAATGGTTTCCGTGATAATATAGGCGGTGAAAACCCAGGTATACTGGCTGAAGCCGCCGAGATCGGTGATGATACGGGGCATGGCGGTGGAGGTGATGGTCATGAAGATCGCCCCGAGGAACATGGAAGCTATTGTGCCAACCAACGCGGCGTAGACTTTTTTCCTCGGCAGGTCGCGCTGATAGGACTGTTCGGTAGTTGCCAAGAAGACCCCTTGTTATGGACTCTAGAGTTTTGCCAGTATATCGGCAAGTTTGCGGAGGGAACCGGAAATTTCTCGCAGCTCATCCTCGCTGAGAACGGACAGCTTTTCCTCGATGCTGGAATACAGGATCTGGTCAAGTTCGCCCAGCATCTGCTGTCCCCGGGGGGTCAGTGCGACGTTGGTGATCCGGCGGTCGTTTTCATCGGTCTTGCGTCTGGCTATCCCGAGGTTCTCCAGCCTGTCCACCAGGTGTGTCATCTGCGGTTTGGGGATCTGGAGCTTTTCCCCGATCTCGGCGATGTGGAGTGAGCCGTCTACCTGGAGCACCTTCATGATCTCGAGGTGCGGCAGCGTTATATCATGCTCGATGTGCGTAAACGCTGATTTGACTACTTTTCTCTGGATATCCCGGCGGACCAGCGGAGTAATGGAAAGAATGTCTTTGATGACCTGATCGAGGACCTTCTGTCTCATTTTCCCCCCGTTATGGTTCATATGCACAACAGTTTACACGGTAAACCCATATAATTCAAATCCTGCAATCAGCAACTATGATTGGAGGACGGAGTTGTACTAGAATAGTACGGGTATGGGAGGCAAGCGATGAGCCGGTGGCAAAAAGAAAAAGAACTGGTACTGTTCACCGCCCGGGAACTTGTGACAAAGGGGATGGTCATCGGTTCATCCGGTAATGTCAGCCTGCGGCTGGGAAACGCAGGGGAGGGACTGCTGGCAGTGACACCGACCTCTCTTCCCTACGATACGCTTTCTCCGGATGATATACAGCTCGTTGATTTTTCCGGTCGCTCGGTAGAGGGGTCTCTGGCGCCTTCCATGGAAACCAACCTGCACATCGGCATTTACCAGGCCCGCCCCGATGTCAATGCCGTCATTCACACGCATTCCGTGTTCGCCAGCGCCGCCGCCGTGCTCGGCCACGATATCCCGCCCATCCTGGATGAGCAGGTATTGTTCCTCGGCGGCAGCATCCGCTGCGCCCGGTACGGCCTCAGCGGCAGCCAGGAACTGGCCGATGCCGTGCTGGCCGCACTCGGAGACCGCAGCGCGGCGTTACTGCGGAACCACGGCGCCATAGGCACCGGGCATGACCTTCCGGATGCGATGACCGCTTGTGAACTGCTTGAAAAAACAGCCCGGATTTACCTCATGGTCCGCTCTGCCGGGACCGTCACCACATTACCGGAAGACGCGGTGAAACACGGGGCGGATTACTACCGCAACCACCGCGAAAACAGATCCTGAAATAGAAGATGGGTGAAAGACTCAGTCAAATTTGACTGAGTCTTTCACCCATGAACGAGTTAAGATCCTGGATTTATTCTGTTTTCGCTATAGACCTAAAGAATTCCGGCTTTAATAAGTTCGGCTAAAGGCTTCGCTTTCGCTGCCATTTCAAGTATTTCAGCGGTTGGATTGGGATATACTACCTGGCCTTTTTCTTTGGAAGGTAGAATCACCGTATTCATGTGAGGCGGTATTGAACTTTCACCTCTCTGATTCGTCGCCCAAGCTTCGATATCTACGCAATAACTATCTCCCTGGATATATTTGTTGGTGACTTTTCCTTCAAAGAAAGTGACATCACCCACCAGATTGAAGGCTCTCAAATCTCCGCTGAGTTTATACAGGAAGCCGTCGTCACCCATCCAGTTAGTGAAGAGCTGGCCGTACCAGGTCATTCGTTGACTGCCGTAGTCATAGGCTCTTTCAATACCTATCGTCTTGGCAAATTCATCGAATATGTGAACCAGCTCAGGAACATCCGCTTCACCTAATGATTCTACATATTCCAGTACCTTGGGATGTCTCAGTTCATAATCATATTCCAGTTTGTGCGCCCTGAAGAACGGTGATCCTGCTCCCATAATCCAACCCAACATGTCTCTTACGGTTAAGGGGCCCTTGATCATAGGCCCAAGCTTATCACCGATTTGCACATCTTCCCAGTATCTTGGTTTATTTCCTCTGACCTCTTCATTTTCATACATCTCGAGGAAATCATTCCATTGTTGCTGGGTATAAACGGGTTTGGGAATACCAGCGTCTTTTTTGGCTTTCCCTGACGCGCTTCTTTCAGCCATAGCTGTATGCAGGCGTTCTTTCCCAACGAGTTCATTTCGTTGATTTACGTATAATTTTTCCCCGTAACTGAAATATGTCGATCCGCCCCCTGTCTTCCTACCCTTTTTTTCCACCAGTTCCCGGATTATGCTGACGCACTTGAATTCATCACCGGCATAGATGGGTCTATACCATTCCCAATCACCACCGACATACCACCCATGAATCCCCGCCATGATGCCTGCCAAAATGTCCCATTGCACGGTATAAAGGTACGTCCCGGGAGCGATGATGTTCCCGTATTTGGATTTCTTGGCATATTCTTCATCGGTAAATAGCGGGTTGTCATCACCAATGCCATTTACAAAATGTTTGATCCCATCCTTCGATGCCTGAGCATTATAGTGAACGCTGGGCTGATAAAACGGAATGTTTTCCCGTTTTCTTCTTTTTTCTTTTAGTGCTTCACTCACTCTTTCATTTTCAGGTAGTTTCACTTCACCTTCAGCGCCAACTGTTTTGATCCTCGGATGGTTGGCAAACTTTTCGTTAATCATACTACTCCTCCTATTATTTTTGGGGTTGGCCACCCTGGGCACAACCAATATGATTACTTGGTAAGCGCGATAAATTCTCCACGGATAAACCCGCACCGTCACTATGGCAGAAAGATCGCCGGTATCAAGACTCTTAAGGTCAGGAACTACGACTTGGGTAAAAGGGTCATTCCGCCGCAGGAAAAGGTATCACGCCCTGCTTCCTCAAGAATAGGTAAACCATGTTCAACTAAAGCCCCAATGCAGGCTTCCATAGCCTCTTTGACATTTCCCAAAGCATCCGGCTTGGTTTGACCCTGGGATACGCACCCGCGTAAAACCGGAGCATTCGTCGTGTTGCCAGATTCGCATCCTTGCCCAAAATTATTGTATCATACTTTAAACCACTAAATCGAGCTATGTTTGCTATGGTTCAGGTTTGACAATATCGCGTAGTTCGAGGTACACTATATAAGGATTTTCCCGTACGTATTTCCACCTTGCCGGTAGTATGCCCTACAGCACTTATATGGGATTCATCACGAAAAGCAGAGACCAGGGCCCCCGGCGCAACCTCCGTTGCGCCGCTGTTTTCACCAATATCCCCGCTTACCATCGGCACCTGGCGCGGCCACCCATGTAACAACTGAAGCGGCCGTGGCCAGCCGCCTTCCACGGGTACCCCCTGCGTTGCACCGGGTCAAATTCCGCCCCGCGGGTTAACATAGAAATCAACGCCAAAACTGGCAAAAACATACTGGAGGAATAATCAATGGCTTAACCTTGGTTCGAGGTCATTACCCTCGAAAAAGGATTAAGAGTAAACTAAAGTAACTTACCTTACCCCTGATCGCCCTGAAAAGTACAGCGCTGTCTCCCTCGGCGAAGAGCACATGACTAACGAAATCAAGAAGGCCATAAAGACCGCGAATCGATGGGCGAACGCGAAGCCTTCCACAAGATGCACAGGAAGTACGAAGACGCCTCAACAAGACAAGTACTTCCACGGCTAAGACCCGAGGAACAAATAGGATAGTTACCGTCTGAGAAAGGAGAATCCTGCATGGCACAACACCCGGAATTTGTAAAAGACGACTATTTCAAGATAGACGTCGAATGTCACCTCAGCGGTGAGGCGAACAAAAAATACTTTAACTACTTCCCGGAGTACCGGAAATGGGTCTGGGGCACCGCGGAGACCGCTCGCGCCTTTAACGCTGTCCCGCACCATTCCGGCAAGAGCTGGAAAGAACCGCCCGTAACCAAAGGTGAAAAATCCGAACTGGCGGAAGAAGACCAGCTCATCGTCTACCTGGACCGCTACGGGGTAGACATGGCCTGTATCCTGCCCGAATCCATGATGGAAACCACGGGCTACTCGACCAAATGGTCCACCAACGGCCACCTGCTGCTCGCGGCGGAAAAGTACCCGGACCGCCTTATCGTCCAGCCTAACCTTGGGCCGTTCATCAAGCGCGGCATGAAAGACGTTCTCTGGGAGCTCGATTACCTGGCCCAGGAGCGAGGCTGCAAGATATTCAAGTTCTACCCGCCGGAAGATACCTACATCAACGACGAGAGGATCTGGCCCTTCTACAAGAGGTGCGAAGAACTCGGCGTCATCGTCTCCATCCACACCGGCTGGAGCTGGTGTCCTCCCGGCAGGGCCAAGTACGCGTTGCCCGTATTGCTGGACGACGTGGTCAACGATTTCTACGACCTCAAGATCGTCGCCTTCCACTGCGGCTGGCCGCAGTACCACGACCTGAACATGGTAGCCCTCTCTCACCCGAATGTATACATCAGCCTGAGCCTGATCATGCCCTGGTACAAGGCCGCGCCGCGGCGCCTGGCCGAACTCATCGGCGAGGCGATCCAGTTCGCCGGCCCTGACAGGATCGTCTGGGGAACCGACTTCTACGGTCCCGGCGGCCTGTTCCGGG
>CAZQQL010000071.1:0-16944 GCA_964595455.1 uncultured Dehalococcoidaceae bacterium | reverse complement strand
GAGTTCAGACGTGTGCTCTTCCGATCTTGCTTTGAACAGCGACCAGCGGTGGGCAATGCCGCGCGGTTCAAGGATCAGGAACAGGACGATGACAAGCCCGAAGACCATCGGGGTGACGCCGCTGGCAAAACCGGACGGCAGCCCGGTCAGGGTCTTCTCAAGATAAGGCACGAGATTGTTCGTCAGAAGTTCCCGGAGAAGGCGGATGAATACAACGCCGAATATCGGCCCGACACTCGTTCCCAGGCCGCCGATGATGATCATGCCCACGTAGAGAATCGAATCCGTAAAGCTGAACTGCTCCGGGGTCAACTGGAGGTTCCAATGGGCGAACAAGCTCCCGGCGATGCCGGCGAAGAAACAGCCGATGAAGAACGCCAGCAGTTTGTAATAAACAAGGTTAACGCCCATGACTTCAGCGGCGAGGTCATTATCACGAATGGCAATGAAAGCCCGCCCGACCTTGGTGCGGGCCAGGTTCTTGGCAAAGAACACACACAGGACCGTGATGCCGATGATGAGGTAGAACTGGCTCATGCCGCTCTTGAAGACATAGCCGCCGATGGAGGCAAAGGGCACCATCATACCCATCTGACCGCCGGTCCAGCCCCATTGGCTGATGATCCACATGATGATGAACTGGGCGGCGATGGTGCTGATAGCCAGGTAGAAGCCTTTGACGCGGATGGAGGGGAGACCAAAAATAATGCCGACAACACCGGCGATGACGCCGCCGGCGATGAGGCCGACGAGGAAGGGCATCTCGAAGCGGGTGGTCAGTATGGCGCTGGTGTAAGCGCCGACGGCCATGAAACCGACATGCCCGATGGATAGCTGACCGCAGTAACCGATGAGAATGTTCAGCCCCACGGCGGAGATCAGGGTGATGCCGATAAGGTTCATCACGCCGAGCCAGTAGTTACCGAGGTAGAGCGGCATGGTGAACAGGAAGATGAGGAAACCGAGCATGAGCGCCCACTGCGTCCGGGTCCGGACGATGGCCATGTCCTCGGCGTAGGTGTAGTTTCTGACTCCGCACGGCAGACTCATCGGCTAAATCCTCTCGATCCTTTTTTCACCGAACAGCCCGTACGGTTTGATGACCATGACGATGATGATGATGATGAATGGGATAACGTCCTTGACGCCGGCCCAGAGGTACTGGGTCAGATAGCCGCCGCCATAACTCTCCGAGAGGCCGATGATGGGGCCGGCCACGATCGCTCCGATGAAGGAATCCAAGCCGCCGAGAATTACCACTGAAAATGCCTTGAGGCCGGTCTCGACGAGGCCGTGGGAAACACTGCCGATGCTGGAAATGAGCACGCCGCCGACGGCCGCCACGACGCAGGCGAACATCCAGGACGTGGAGAAGACCCGGGTGACCGGGATACCGCAGGCCTGGACGGCCATCTGGTCGTCCGCGGTGGCGCGCATGGCGATGCCGAGCTTATGATAGCGAAAGAAAAGGGTGAGCAGGAGGAAAACGGCGATGCAGATGCCGATGACCCAGATGTATTCCTGCGATATTACCGCTTCGCCGATGCGGACGACGGAACTGGGGAAGAACGCTTTGTCCGCGAGACCGGCGGTGCTGAGCGGCCAGATAAAAGTCACGAGGCCTTCCAGAAAATAGCCGATGCCGAGAGTTACAGCGATGAGCGAGAGTATCGGCTGGGCGATGAGCGGGCGGAGGGCCAGGCGTTCGATGACCCAGCCAAGGAAAACGGCAAAAACGATAACGAGCGGAAGACCGATGTACGGAGGAAGCCCCGCCTCTACCAGCATCGAGTAATTGAACCAGGCTGAAATGAGAACTATCTGCCCCAGCGCCAGGTTGGCGACGCTGGAAGACTTCCAGATGAGCGCGAAACCCAGCCCGATGAGAGCGTAGACCATACCGACGGAGAGTCCGGTTATGGTGAACTGCAGGAACTTGCCATCAGTAGCGCCACGGAAAATCATAGCGACGAGTATGAGGCCCAGCAGGGACCAGCCAGCAATCCTGAGGATTCGTTTTCCGATCTTTTTCATAAGCTTCTTACCTTTATGCTGGTCTTGACGGTACCCTGGCGGCCGTCCCGGTAGGTCACCGGCGCCTGGACATCCACCGCTTCCATGTCCCCGTACATGGCGGAGATGAGGTCCTTGTAGCGCTGTTCCATGAACTCGCGGCGGATCTTGCGGGTGCGGGTAAGCTCGGCTTCGTCGGGGTCGAACTCCTTGTGCAGGAGGACGAATTTGTGGACGCGGGACTCTTCCGGCAGGTAGCCGTTGACGCGTTCCAGGTCCTGGCGGACGAGGTCGGCGACCTCATTTTTCTGGGAGAGGTCAACGAAGGTGGTGTAGGGAATATGTCGCCGTTCCGCCCATTTGCCGACCATGCTGAAATCGATATTGAGAATGGCGGAAACGTAATCTTTGTCCGTGCCGCCGATGACCATAGCATCCTTGATATACGGGCTGAAGCGCAGGCGGCCTTCGATGTACTGGGGCGCATATCTCGCTCCGGTACGAAGCTGTCCCATGTGTTCCAGACGGTCCATGAAGATGATGTGGCCTTGGTCGTTGATATTGACCGCGTCCCCGGTGTAGCACCAGCCATCGATGAGTGTGGCGGCGGTCTTTTCCGGGTTCTTGTGGTAGCCGCGGAACATACAGTCTGAAGACACGAGGAGTTCGCCGCGTTCCGTGATGCGCACGGAAGTACCCAGGCCCGGGCGGCCGAGGCTCTCGAATTTTATCTCGCCCTTACTGTGGGAGGAGATGAGGCCGGCTTCGGTGCTGGCATAGACCTGGCGCAGTTCTACACCGATGGCATGGATGAGCCGGAAGGTATCCAGGCTCAGGACGGAACTGCCGGTCACGGCGAACCTGACCTTGCTCAAGCCGAGGCGGTCTTTGAGCGGGCGGAACAGGGCATAATAGGCGATGGTATGCAGCGTCTTCCAGAAAAGGTTGGGTTCTTTGCCCTCGAATTTGAGGTCGGCTATCTTGTGCCCCACCGGCAGGAAGAGGTTGTAGAAAAAGCGCTTGACGGGGCTGGTATCGACTATTTTGACCTGTATCTCGCTGACGAGGCCTTCCCACTGTCGGGGGCCGTAGATGACGAAGTTCGGACCGATCTCACGGGTGTCCTCGGCGATGGTCTCCGGCTCTTCCGGAAAATTGAGCCGCGCTCCGGTCAGGAGGTGCGGGATGGTAGCGAAGAAGCTGTCCCCTACCCAGGCAGCCGGGAAGTTGGAAATGAGGTTATCGTTCTCATCCATGGGATACCGGCTGACGAACCCCTGCGCGGTGTTAATGAGGGCCTTGTGGTCCATGATGGCGCCTTTGGGGAGTCCGGTGGTGCCGGACGTGTAATAGATAAAGGCTACATCCTCGCCGCGGCCGCTTTCTACGTTCTTTTCGAACAGGCCGGGATGCTCTTTCTCATATTCCTCGCCGAGACGGCTGACCTCTCGGAAACTGATGAGCATGGGGTCATCGTAATTGCGGAGTCCCTTGGGGTCCCAGTAGATTATCTTCCTAAGGAGGGGCAGTTCGCCTTTAATCTCAAGGAACTTGTCCGCCTGTTCCTGGTCGTTGACGACGGCGAATTTAGCATCGGAATGCTCGGCGATGTACTTGACCTCGGAGGGAATGGAGTCAACGTAGATGCCGGTGGCGATGCCGCCGGCGGCCTGGACGGCGAATTCCGCCCAGAACCATTCCGGTTCGTTATCACCGATAATGCAGGTAACGTCACCGCGCTGGAGACCGAGCTTGATCATGCCCAGGGAGGAGTATTTGATCCGGTTATAGTACTGTTCCCACGTATACCGCTGCCAGATCCCGAAGCTTTTCATGGACATAGCGGTCTTGCCTGCCCATCTGGCCCGGTTATCGGCGATGATCTGAGGGATGGTCTCCCTTTTTTCCAATGTCACGACATTCATTAATGATGTACCGGTAAAACAAAATTACCTCCCAAATGGGAGGTAATCCAACACTGTTTGATTGCAGCTCTCTAACTGTTGATCAATATCGTGGCCTGTCGTCTCACCTCCCGTGCGCACCTATCGTGCGCCCGGTAAAGATGAACTTCTGCTGCTCCAATCTAGTGCAATACGATTTCATGAAAACTGCTCGGAAAAAACCTGAAATCAGCTTACCACGAGCGCGACGAAATTGTCAATCATCGTACCATCCCCGGGTGGGATTATCCGGTATGTATCGTCGTTCCGGTAGCGCGGGCGACGAGCCTGCCATCCTGATTGATAACGTTCATTTCCGAGACGCTGATGCGACGGCCCCCCTTGACGACCCGGCATTCCGCGGTCAGTTCGTCTCCGTCGGCTGCGGCGGCGATTAGATGAATGTTGAACTGGATGGCGAGGTTCGGCATCAGCAGCGAGTTGGTAGCGTAGGCGAAGGCCTGGTCGGCTACAGCCATGATAATGCCGCCGAACACCATGCCGTTGAAATTGATGTATTCAGGCTTCATCTTCATGGAGACCCGGGCGAAACCGGGGGATATCTCCAGCAGCCGTAAACCCAAAAATCCGGCGATGGGTTCTTCTGGCTCTTTTGCCTGCAATGATCGGATATTTTCCATCGAAGTCTGGTTTTCTGCGGTCATTTGACGTCCTTCCAAACCGGTTTTCCGGCCTTGCGGCATTATACCATATTGAAAAAATAAGCCGCAGCAGTTGACAAAAGAAAGCCTGTTTCAGGCATAATAGATGGAAAATGTACCGCAGGAGGGACTATGTCGACGTATCTATTGCTGACCACGCTGACCGACGCCGGGAGAAAAGCCCTTCAGGACGATCCTGAAATCCTCAAGGAGATCGATAAAGAGATCGAATTCATGGGGGTTAAAATACTTTCTCAGTACGCCCTTCTCGGGCAGTATGACTTCGTGAATATCGTTGAGGCCCCGAACAATGAGGCGGTCGCCAAGCTGGCGATAAGACTGAGCGCGCGGGGGACTTTCCAGACCCTGACACTGGCGGCCATCAGTATCGATGACCTTATCACGACGCTCAAAGACAGGGAACAGCCCTGGTAGCGCGGGCTGCGTTTACCGGTACCACTGACGGTACCGGTAGTGCGTCTCAGTGAATATTATCTACCGGCCTTGTGGCGGTTAAGTCCCGAATGGAAGAAACTGCGGATACCGGCAACGTTCAACTGCCAGAGCAACGCCAGCGGGATCAGGACGACTGGTACGGCGATAATCAGAGCGACGATCAATTGTGTTTCCAAGTTAGTCTCCTATCTTTCCAAGCTTCCGGCAAGTTCCCGGACAGGCCTTCTGAATTCAATTAAAGTTACTCAACGGCAACTCTGTTCTGTTAGCATCATGGTAAACCCCTTTACCCGGAGCCAACTACCGTACAGATGCGTAAACGTAGCAGGAGATGGTAAGCATAAATGCTGACGAAATAGTGAGTGTTTGTGCACACCCCGCGGATTGAGTGCAAAGCTTGCAGGGTGTATGATGGAGGTAAAATATCGAAGGCGGGAGTAAATGAGCAATATCAGGATTCTCATTGCGGATGATCATGCCGTAGTCCGGGACGGGACACGCCAGATAATCGAGCAGGAACCGGACATGGAAGTTGTCGCCGAAGCCGCCGATGGCGCTGAAGCCATAAGGCTGGCGGGAACAGCCAGACCGGATGTTGCGATCATCGATATCGCCATGCCGAATGTGGACGGTATCGAAGCGACCAAGAAGATCAAGTCCCAGCACCCCGAGATATCCGTACTTATTCTCTCCGCTTATGACGACGATCAATTCGTATTCAGCCTCCTTGAAGCCGGCGCGGCCGGCTACCTGCTGAAGAGCGTTCGAGGCAGGGAACTCATCGATGCCGTACGCCAGGTCAATGCCGGTGAATCCGTCCTGCATCCCGCCATAGCGCGCAAAGTGCTTAATCGTTTCGTACCAAAGTCAGATAAACCCGCCGCCCGGAAATCCACGGAACTGCTCAGCGACCGTGAAATGGATGTTATGAAACTGGCCACGAGAGGCCTTACCAACCAGGAAATCGCCGACGAACTGTCCCTCTCCCTGAGGACCGTCCAGGCGCACCTCGGCCACATCTTCAACAAGCTGCAGGTCAGTTCACGCACCGAGGCAGTGGTCAGGGCGTTGAAGGAGGGCTGGGTGACACTCGATGACATTCCCTGAAAAGCTGCGGAACGCCTCCGCCCAAAGTGAAAAGAATTTTTTTACCCAACTACGCCGGCCCTGGTTCTGGCTGATTCTGCTGTTGTTTGCGGCCCTTACCTTCTTCCATTACTCCGACCAAATCCATAGTCCGGAAGCCCTCTATCGGTGGCTGGTTTCCACCGGTATGGCGGAACACGCCCTGAACCGCGCCCTCTACCTTATACCCATAGTGTTTAGCGGTTTCCTGTTCGGATGGCAAGGCTCACTGCTCATGTCGTTCCTGTCCCTGGGGGCGATGCTTCCGAGGGTCCTCCTTTTTTCACAGGAACCCATCGACGCCGCGCTGGAGACATCGACCGTTTTTGTTATCGGCAGTCTGCTCTCGATGGCGTTCATCACGCTCAGGAAGGAGCGGGACTACCGGCGTGAACTAGAGAGCGCCCAGGAAGAATTGAAGTCTTCCGAACTGCGATACCGGCAATTGTTCGAGAATGCCGGGGACAGCATCATCGTTCACGGTCTGGACGGTAAAGTAATTGCCATCAATCATGCCACCGAGGAATTGACGGGGTATACCAAAGAAGAAATCCTTACCATGAATGCCGGTGCTTTTGTTGCTGCTGAAGACAGCAGTGCTACGGCCGTGCGGGTCCGGGACAAACTGCTCAACGGCGAGCCGGTAGAACCCTATGAACAGCATATTACCCGCAAGGACGGGGCCGAGGTGGACATGCAGATTTCCACAACGCTCCTTTACGAAAAAGGCAAACCCGTAGCGTTCCAGCACATCGGGCGCAACATCACAGAAAAGAAGCGGCTGGACGAGAACCTGCGTTTCTATATCCGGCAGGCTACCCGAGCCCAGGAAGAAGAACGCAAGCGTATCTCGATGGAGCTGCATGACGATACCATCCAGGCTTTGATCGTCCTGTCACGCCAGCTCGACAGCCTGACGATGGTCCGCGAGGGCATTTCCGACGAAGTGCGAAACCGGCTGGAAGCACTGTGGCAGCAGACGGACGGCATATTGCAGGGCCTGCGGCGTCTCAGCCAGGACCTGAGGCCGGCGATGATCGACCGGCTCGGACTGCTGCCCTCGATTGAGTGGCTGGCGGAGAACCTCAAGAAGTACGCCAACATCGATACCACCGTGGAATTCGTCGGCAAGGAACATCGGCTGCCGGAAGAAGTTGCCGTGGCGCTGTTCCGGGTCACGCAGGAAGCCCTCAGCAACGTGCGCAAGCATTCGCGGGCAACGAAAGCCGAGGTAACGGTAGAGTTCGAGGAGAACCTGGCGAGGGTAACGGTCAGGGACAACGGCAAGGGGTTCGATATGCCGGGGAAGGCCGGCGACCTGGCCAAGTACGGCAAGCTGGGGCTGGCGGGTATGCAGGAGCGGGCGGAACTGGTAGGCGGGAAGCTGGTGGTGACGTCGGAGCCCGGCAAAGGGACGACGCTGATGGTGGAGGCGCCGGGGTAAGGACTTGATAAGGGGGTAATTCAGGTCAGCCAGTCAGATGGTCCGGTACAGCCCAAAATCCTGAGTCGTCTTACCAGGTCGATCCATGGAACGGGACGCAGTTCAGCCACTGATTTCAAGCCTTTTTGGTTCTTCTACCTTATGGTCGCCGATGGGTGGCATCGGTAGACCCGTTTTTAGCCGGACTACTAACCATCCATCAATCACCTCTGATAGATTGCGCCGGCACTCTTCCAGTGTCCTACCCGTAGCCCAAACCCCTTTCAGTTCCGTTATTTCTCCATAATATGGTTCATCATCTTCAATCAATTCATATTTGGCGTTGTTCAGTGCGGCTTCTACATATTCGAATATCATGAGTTGATGCCTTTCTACCTCGTTCAATTGGATTTTAACGACACGTCAAGTGTAAACACAAGAGCGTTTCCGATGAGATATCGGCCTTCCCTTCATTTCAGGGCGTGATATACTTACCAACGTGTCGTAACAGTCTTGAATAAAGGGGGGAACAGAATGAAAATCAAGTGCAAGGAATGCGGCGCCGAATTCACCGATGAGGCGAATGACTATCCGGGGAAGGTTTACGAGCACAAAGGCGAGGCTATCTGCGAGAGCTGTGTGATCGGTATGGGTGTCATGCCGGACCATGACGAGAAAGACCATTTCAGGGTAATGACTGAAACAGCCTGGTTTTATGTAAGACCGTACTGAAGAAAGGCTGTAAATCTACCCGTGCCCATACTTTTCAGTGCAAGCCTGCTGCAACAACATAACCACAGTTTATGTCAAACGGCATGATGAGCAGTTTATTGAGCGTCTTGAAATGTGTGTTGATGAACCACTGGATGGCATCGGCATAGTTCTCTTCGGAATCGAATTCCCAGTACGAAAAGTACTTCACGCACTTCACGATCTTCGTTATCGGCCTGGGTCTCTGGTTAGCGTCTAGAAGATAAAAGCGTTTCAGATAGCGGATACTGGTACAACCGGGCCGGGCTTTTTGTTCTGACTGGATTTGCCCCACCACTTTTTCAAACTCGTCGGTTTTTTCCGGTTTTACCTGGAAGAGTTTAACTTCGGAAAATGTTTCGCCCATGAAATCCCTTTCTTCGACGGTAAACACTATCAGGAACCAATAGAATCAGGAAAAATGCCATGGTGATAAAGTGGAGCGGGAGACGGGGCTCGAACCCGCGACAGCCTGCTTGGAAGGCAGGAACTCTACCACTGAGTTACTCCCGCTCGCGAGTACTTTTATTCTATCGTGAAAGGCGTTTTCTGTCAAAGCCTTTTGCTGCCGGAGACGGGGCGGCAGCCTGTGGCCGCCGCCCAATTATCATAAATGTACATTCCCGGACTACTTGCTCCAGCCATCGGGGGCGCCGTAAGGCAGGCTCGTCATGACGGCTTCGATCTCGCGTATCTTGCCGTTCTGCACTTTGAACAGTTCACTGACGATGACCGAGAACGGACGCCGGGCGACAGGCACCATCTCGCGGACGGCGCCATCCGGCAGGGTCACGCTCTTGATCGTTCCCGTGTGGTTGAACCTGAACGAGCCGAAGGTGATACCGCGTTCTTCATCGATGACGGTCCAGCGCCGCGGCTGGATCTCCGTGATGTAGGCGAAGGCCTTGGCATTGATCTGTCCGCGGGCGTCGAGGGGCATGGGCGGCCCCTGGGGCTTGTCCCCGGAAACGACGAACAGGTTGGGGTTGTTGGTGGTCTGCGTGCCGTTCTCGACGCGGTTGCACTCATCCCAGAACGGGGCGAGGTCGCCATTGTCCTGCTCGAGGGCATCGAAGTAGAGATCAGAGATCCTGATCAATTCCTCGCGGGAGACTTTTTCTCCGGGTTTGAGAGCATCCAGGTAAAGCTGTTTGACCTTCTTCATGTTGGTATCCGGAATGGGTTGGCCGCCGATGCCGTCGCGGACGACGATGGTTTCGATTTCGGAAATCTTCTCATTATCGATCTTGAGGCGGGCAGAGAGAATGATGGGCGAGCCGTTCTCTTTCATGAAAGCGAATACGCCAACCTGGCAGGTTTGCGGGTCGCAGACGAAGAGCTTGTACGTGGGCAGGTCGCTGGCGGTCTGCCAGAGCGCCTCACCGGGCTTGAGGGGGATGGTGTTCTCGGTGAATTTCACATTGGCGGCCAGCGGCGCCCGGGACGGGTCATGGGCGACGAGGGCTTCAAAGTACCTGTTCATCATACCTTCAAGGTATGCGCGGTCTACCGTTACTGGTGACATATGTGTGTTCTCCTTTTAGTTGCTCCATACACTATAGGGCGGGAAGCTGGATAAGTCAAAACCCAGAGCCTATTCTGGGGTAAAAAGAAGCCCGCGTTGTCCGCGGGCTTCCCAGTAAATCAGGTGACTATTCGGCTTTATCCGTGGGACCACTTGCGGTTCTTGACGAACATATTGATATCGAGTTTTTCCAGCTTTTCAAAATTATGCCGGGCATCTACCCAGCGCATGGTGCCGGAGCGGCCGCGCATGGCGATGGACTGGGTGGTGGCGCCGCCGCTGAAGTAGCGGACGCCCTTGAGCAGGTTGCCGCTGGAAACGCCGGTGGCGGCGAAGAAGACGTCGTCGCTGCTGATCAAATCTTCCGTGGTATAGACCTTCTTGAGGTCCTCGCCCTTCTCTATCGCCGCCTTGGCTTCTTTCTCATCGCGAGGCCAGCCCTTGCACTGGATACAGCCGCCGATGCAGCGTATGGCGGCGGCAGAGAGGACGCCTTCCGGCGTACCGCCAACGCCCATGAGGATGTCCACGTCGGTATCCGGGAGGGCCGCTTCGATGGCGGCGGAGACATCGCCGTCAGAAATCAGCTTGACGCGGGCGCCGGCCTTACGGATGTCGTTCATCAGTTGTTCGTGGCGTGGGCGGTCCAGGACGACCACGGTGATCTCGGAGATGCGTTTGTTCTTGGCGGCAGCCACCCTGCGGATGTTCTCCGCCGGCGGAGCATCGATGTCGATGCAGTCCTTGGCATCCTGGCCGGTCACGATCTTGTTCATGTAAACGAGATTACGCGGGCAATGCATCGTACCGCGGGCGGAGAGGGCCACGACGGATATAGCCCCGGAAAGGCCGCGAGCGGTCAACGTGGTACCGTCCACGGGATCGACGGCGATATCAACCTTGGGCGCTGAGCCATCCCCGATGGCCTCGCCGATGTACAGCATAGGGGCTTCGTCCTTCTCCCCTTCTCCGATGACGACAACGCCATCCATCCGCACAAAACCGAGGACATTGCGCATAGCATTAACGGCGGCCTCATCCACCAGGTTTTTATCACCCTTGCCAAGGTGCTGGGCGGCGGCCATGGCGGCGGCTTCGGTTACCCTCACCAGCTCCATGGCGATATTCCGTTCGATAGGTTGATCGTTGTTCGTAACCGTAACCATAATCCGTCGACTATCTCCTGAGGTATTTGGTCGGGGTGAGAGGACTTGAACCTCCGGCCTCAGCGTCCCAAACGCTGCGCGCTAGCCAACTGCGCCACACCCCGCCGTGTATAGTATAACGGTGGCGTATCTTACTACGCAATACGCAATGTATGCAAAAGCAGCTTCGGTTACCATGTCTTGATATACGTACTGCCGCGTACGTGTAGACCCTCAACAACATGGGAACTCCCGGTAGTGAGCCGGTAAAAAAAAGAGAGGCTTTGTAAGCCCCTCTTTTGATCGGTTCTGAGAAAGGATCAGTCCCGGCAATCCGGGCACTTATCGTAATCGGACAGCGGCGTACCGGAAATCTGAGCGATATACTCGATCTGTTTTTCGGGCGCCCAGTATTTACCGCAGACGGAGCATTTCTTGAGCTTGAAGCTCATTTCATTATGAGGCCAGGCTACGGTGCGGGTATCGCTCTTATCAGACATGGTGATGGCGCCGGTCGGGCAGCTATAAACGCAGGAGCCGCAGCCGATGCAGGCTTCCGAGATATCCTGATCGAACGGCGTGGTCAGTTCACGATTAACGCCGCGGTGAGAAAGGGAGATGGCGGCAACGCCGACAACTTCCTCACAGGTCCGGGCGCAGTTGGCGCAGAGGATGCAGAGGTTGTTGCCGGTCTGCTTCTTGAAGCGCGTCTTCGTCACGCCGTATTCCTTGCCAAGTTCCTTGATGACCTCGGAATCAGGACAGCGGGTCAGGAGAAGTTCCAGTATGTTCTTCCGCAGACCGCGGACGCGATCCGTATTGGTCTGGACCTTCAGGCCTTCTTCCACCTGGTAGATGCAGGAGGTGACCAGCCGCTTGCGTCCTTTGCCCGTTTCTATCTCGACCAGGCAGAGCCGGCAGGCGCCGTAGGGAGCGACGGCTTCATTCTCGCAGAGCGTGGGAATATGGATATTATGTTTGCGGGCGGCGTTGAGGATAGTGGTACCCTCTTCCGCTTTGAGTTCTCGTCCGTTTATCGTTATGTTAACCATTCTTCACCGCTTCCTTACTTGACTTCTGCCGTCTGTAATTTGCACACGCCGGCGGGGCAGCGCTTGTTCTTGATATGCTCGATGTATTCATCCCGGAAGTGCCGCAAGGTGCTGAGTACCGGGTTGGCAGCCTGCTGACCCAGGGCGCAAAGCGAAGCCTGTTGAAGGGTATCGCAGAGTTCTTCGAGGAGCTTGAGATCGCTCATCTTGCCGCGTCCCTCGGTGATGCCGGTCAGGATTTCGTGCATGTGCTGGAGGCCTTCACGGCACGGCACGCACTTGCCGCAGGATTCGCCCTTGAGGAAGTTGACAAAGTAGGTGGCGATGTTGACCATGCAGGTCTTGTCATCCATGACGATCATGCCGCCGGAGCCCATCATCGAGCCGACCTTGGTCAGTTCATCGAAGTCGACGGGGAGGTCGAGGAGGCTTTCCGGGATGACGCCGCCGGACGGGCCGCCCGTCTGGACGCCCTTGAACTTGCGGTTCTTGGGGATGCCGCCGCCGATGTCGTAGATGATCTGGCGGAGGGTCATACCCATCGGGACTTCCACGAGGCCGGTGTTGGAAATATTGCCGACGAGGGAGAATATCTTGGTGCCCTTGCTGCCTTCGGTGCCGATGCCGCGGAACCAGTCCACACCGTTCTTGATGATGAGCGGGACATTGGCCCAGGTCTCGACGTTATTAAGGTTGGTCGGTCTGCCCCAGAGTCCCTGTTCCGAGGTATGAACGTACTTGGCGCGCGGTTCCCCTACCCTGCCTTCCAGGGAGGCCATGAGGGCAGTGGATTCGCCGCAGATGAATGCGCCGCCGCCGCGCTGGACCTTGATGGTGAAATTAAAGCCCGAGCCGAGGATGTTCTTGCCGAGCAAGCCGTAGGCTTCGGCGTCTTCAATGGCTTGATGAACGTGACGTACCGCCAGGGGGTATTCGTTTCTCACGTAGATATAACCCTGGTTGGCTCCGATGGCGTACGCTCCGATGATCATGCCCTCGATGACGCTGTGGGGGTTACCCTCAACGACGCTCCGGTCCATGTAGGCGCCGGGGTCGCCTTCGTCAGCATTACAGATGACATATTTGACATCGCCTTCAGCCTTACGGGTGCTTTCCCACTTGTTGCCGGTGGGGAAGCCGCCGCCGCCACGTCCGCGGAGACCTGACTTCTTGATGTCGTCGATGATCTTTTCCGGCTTCATGGTCAGGGCTTTGCCCAGGGCTGCGTAACCACCCACAGCGAAGTAGTCTTCAATGGAAGTGGGATCGATAAGCCCGTTGTTGCCAAGGATAAGCCGTTTCTGGCCCTTGTAGAACGGGACTTCATGTTCGATCTCGATCTTCTTACCGGAAGCGCGGTCGCTGTAGAGCATCCGCTCGATGACCTTGCCATTGAGCACGGTCTCGTTGATGATGTCCGGCACGTCCTTGGTCCTGACACGCTGGTACAGGATTTCTTTGGGCTTGATGACGACCAGGGGGCCGCGTTCGCAGAACCCGTGGCAGCCGGTCGCCCGGACATCGATCTTGTTTTCGAGCCCCTGGTTCTTGACCTCATCGCGGAAAGCCTGGGTAACGCCGACACATCCGTGGGCGTGACAACCGGTGCCGTTACAGATGGTTATGACGGCTTTTTGCGGGTCTCTTTTGGCGACAATCGATAACCTGAGAGCGTCCAGTTCGCCAGTATTTTTCAGTTTTGCCACAGGAGTTGTCCTCCACTCGTTAGTTATATTGTTTCAGAACGGAAACGACGCCCTCGGGAGTCATCTCTCCGTGATAGTCTTCCCCGACGATAACCACCGGGCCGAGAGCGCAGGCGCCGACACAGTTCACGGTTTCCAGGGTGAATTTGAGGTCTTTCGTAGTGCCGCCGGTCTCAACGCCGAGTTCCTTCTGGATGCTCGCCAGTACCTTGTCCGCGCCGCGGACGTGGCAGGCGGTGCCCATGCAGACGCTGATGAGGTTACGGCCTCTCGGGGTCAGGCTGAATGCCTTGAAGAAGGTAGCCACGCTATAAACGCGGCTGACCGGGACATTCAGGCCGTGGGCAGTCGCTTCCAGGGCTTCTTTCGGGAGATAGCCGATGGACGCCTGGACATCCTGAAGGATGTCAACCAGGAGCGACTTGTCGCGGTTGTGCTTTTCCAGTACGCTATTTACGATTGTTTTTTGTTCTTCTGGCGCCATTTTTCGCTTTCTCCACTAATTGTTGATATTCCTTCTTGACCCGTTCCTGTATCTGGACGATGGTATCATCGGTAAGATGGCGGAAACGGCCCTGCATCTTAAGGTAGTCCTTGACCGGTCTCAGTTCCGGGAGGTCGACGGACATCTTGTAATTACCGTCGATCACTTCATAGAGCGGGAACACGCCGGTTTCCACCGCCAGCCTGACCTGCCGGTTGATGGTATCGGTGGCGCTCCGCCAGCCTGTGGGACAACAGGAAAGAACGTGGACGTACGCCGGTCCCGGGGTGTTAACGGCGCGTTTGACCTTCTCCATAAAATCGAAAGGGTAACCGTGGGTCGCGGTTGCGACGTAAGGGATATTGTGGGCCGCGGCGATCGCCGGCATATTCTTTTTCCAGGTTACCTGCCCGATGCTCTTTTCGCCGGCGGGAGAGGTCGTGGTCACGGCGCCGAACGGCGTGGACGATGAACGCTGGATACCGGTGTTCATGTACGCTTCGTTATCGAAGCAGATATAGGTAAAGTCCTGGCCGCGTTCCAGGGCGCCGGAAAGCGCCTGGAGGCCGATGTCGCTGGTACCGCCATCGCCCCCCATCGCAACGACCTTGGTGTTTTCCGGAATGTCGTAGCCCTTGCGGCCCATGGCCTTGAGGGCGGCATCAACGCCGGATGCCACCGCGGCGGTGTTCTCGAACAGCGTGTGCATCCAGGGGAGCTGCCAGGCAGTATTGGGGAACTGGCCGGAGAAGATTTCCGCACAGCCGGTGGCATTAATTACGATAACGTTACTATCCAGCGCCTTAAATGCCATGCGGATAGCCAGGGCTTCACCGCAGCCGATGCAGGCGCGATGTCCCGGCGTAAAGTTGTCTTCTTTTTTAACGAGTCGGGGGACATAAACCGCAAATTTTTCCATTATTCCCTCACTCCGTAGATCTCGTATTCATTCTTGCTGCCTTTTTCGGCAATTGCCATACCCTTCTTGACGATATCCTTGTAGCCGGACACAGTGGTATCACGACCGCCGAGGCTTATCACGAAGGGTACAACCGCAGGGCGCTTCTTCTGGTTATAGAGGGCAGCTTTCACTTCCGAAGCGACCGGTCCACCCGGTCCGCCGTAGGATAAAGCACGGTCAATAACGATGAGAACGTCGGCACCGCTGACGGCTTCTCTTAATTCATCGAAGGGGAAGGGGCGCCAGAGCCGGATCCTTACCTGGCCAACGTTCAAGCCCTCTTTCCTCAATTCATCGATAGCCACGGAAGCGGTCTCGCCCTGGGCGCCCATGGTCAGTATCAGGATCTTGGCGCCGTCAGAGTGATATTTTTCAATCGGGTTGTATTTACGGCCGAAAATCCTGGCGAATTCATCCCAGGCTTCGATGATAACATCCTTGGAATTCCGCAGGTTCATCTCCTGGGCCCATTTGGCTTCCATAAAGATATTGGGGGCCCCGAAACCTCCCATATTCACCGGGCGGTCCGGGTTAAGCGGTAGCGGGAACTGGTTCTTTGGCAGGTATTTATCAACATCTTCCTGTGAAGGAAATTCGATCGGTTCGATGACGTGAGTAAGGTTGAAACCGTCCAGGTGCATCATGGTTGGTAAAAGGACGCGCTGGTCTTCCGCGACGCGGAAGGATACTATCGTATTATCGAAGGCCTGCTGGCCGTTCTCGGCAACTATCTGGATCCAGCCGGTATCGCGGACGGACATCATATCGGAATGATCGCCCCAGATGCTCAATGGAGCGGAGAGGGCGCGGTTAGCTACCGCCATGACGATGGGTAAACGCATCGGGGCGGCCACATATACCACTTCATTCATCAAGGCAAGGCCCTGGCTGGCGGTGGCGGTGAAGGTGCGGGCGCCGGTGGCTGCGGAACCGAGGCAGGCGCTCATGGCAGAGTGCTCGGACTCGACCGGTATATACTCGGCATCCAGTTCACCATTGGCTACCAGTTCGGCCAGATGCTCGACGATATGGGTTTGCGGCGTGATGGGGTACGCCGCAATGACATCAGCATTACACATCTTTACCGCATCGGCAATCGCGATGGATACTTCAAGACCAATCTTGGTCGTCATAGTTACTCCACCTCCTCTTCCATCTTGATAACTTTGGGCCAGCATTCCCGGGCACAGATACCGCAGCCCTTGCAGTAGAAGAGGTCAGCCTGGAAGTATCCTTCTTCGTTCTGGGAAATGCAGCCCTCGGGGCAGTAGAGGGCGCAGAGGCCGCACTTGATGCACCGGGAAAAATTGTAGGTGGGGCGCTGTGAGCGCCAGGTCCCGCTCTCGTACTGGCGGGCGCTGCCCGGTTCGGTCACGATGCAACCGATCTCCAGGTCTTTCCAGGTCATTTCATTTTCGGATTTAGCCATTTACTGCTCCTCAATATGCAACTTGCTCGTAGGCTGTTTCCATGGCTTTGATATTGCGTTCACCAAGTCTGCCGAACCGCTTCATGAGCGGAGCATGGGTAGAATCTTTGTTGACGATGCCGGTCAGTTTGATGACGGCGCCGAGCATCGTAGTATTAACGATGGGAACTCCGAGGACTTCACGGGCTATTTTGGTAGCGTTGACCGTTGCCACGGGGTAAGAGATATTGAACTCGTTTTTAATCTCTTCTGCTGTCTTTCTCGTATTTA
>CAZQQL010000070.1:0-16962 GCA_964595455.1 uncultured Dehalococcoidaceae bacterium | reverse complement strand
CTGACGGCTTCCAGCGCGGTGGTACCGCTGTGAGCGGTCAGGACATGGAAGTCCTCGTACTCCAGTATCTGTTTGATCATCCGGACCATATGGATATCGTCATCGACGACGAGGACGACTTCACTCTTCGTATCCATGATGCCTCCGGCAGGGACGGCGTTCGATCAAGTTATCCAAGCGCACCGGTATCGACTACCCGGCTGGATGCCGGTATCTGGTACCTGTTCATAAAGTCGAGGAAATCAGTGGTATGGATCCGATAGTGCCCTCCCGGCAGCCGGAAAGCGGGGATCTCACCGTTGTTTATCCAGCGCAGGACCGTTGTATTGCTGACGCCGCAATTCCTGGCAACGACACCGACCGAGATGAAATGCGGCTGTGACAGGTCCGTATTACTGTTCATCGAGCCTCCTCGTATGGCGCGGTTTACCGGCGCACCTACCGGGTTTGTAGTATTATCAGTAACACAAGTTAATTGTGTTGATTGTATTATATGGAATGTATGTTAAAAAAAATCACAAAAACATAAAATTTTGTCGGCTAAAAGGTTCAATTCATGCTTCACCTACCGGGACAGGTAACGGTTCATACTGCGTTCTTCGCCGATTGTCGTTTCACGCCCATGGCCGGGGAAGACCCTGACTTCGTCCGGCAGCGCCAGCAGGCGGGTGCGGATGCTCTCGATCAACTGCCTGCGGCTGCTGCCGGGCATGAGCGTGGTCCCGATGCCGTGGCGGAGGAGCGTGTCTCCGGAAAAAAGGAGGGTGCCGGTCAGCAGGCAGATGCTGCCGGGAGTGTGCCCCGGGCTATGAATGACGGTGAATTTGTGTTCTTCAAGGGTAATAATGTCTCCGTCACGGAGGAGACGGTCCGGCGGTTGCGGCGTATGGTACGATATACCGAACTGCGAACTGACAGGCCCGCGGCCTTCCAGGAAGTCCGCATCCGCGTGGTGGACAATGAGCTCGGCGCCGGTGGCTTCCTGGACCTCGAATAATGCAGCGATGTGGTCCGAATGGCCGTGGGTCAGGACGATGGCGCTGACAGAACAACCTGTTTTAAGGATAGCTGGAATTATCTTCTCCGGGTTGCCGCCGGGGTCGATGACGATGGCTTCTTTACCAGCGGTGACGATGAAGCAATTAGCAGAGAGCGCTCCGACCACCAGGCGGGTGACTGACAGTTCTTCCATTCTGCTATCACGATAGCAAAGCCCAGGGTACAGGTGCAACCAGCGGTCTGTACTATCTACCCGATGGCGGCCGGAGCAGTCTCTCTCAGGGGGGTCCGGGAGGGTACGCGGTTGAGGAGGGTCTTGATACGGGCGATGAACTCCAGGGGGCCGAACGGTTTACGCAGGAAAAAGTCAGCGCCGGCCTGGATGGCTTCCGTGCAGGCGTCAGGTCCGGCATTGGGGCTGATAACGATAAGGGGAGCGTCGGTAGCCCGGCGGATGATGTCACAATGGGAACGGCAGTCCGAGGCCGGGTGCTCCAGGAGGACGATGGCATCGTAGTTGCGGATGGACTGGAACTTCACACCGTACCCGACGGCCGGAACGATGTCCACGGCAAAGTCTGCCTCATGGAGGACGTCCCGGAGGACCGGGGTAGCCGAGATGGTATCGATTATCAGTATGTGGCCGTTCATCGTATTCTCACTGTACGATGATTGAGCCCACGCCGTGAAGGTCAACAACTACCAATTCATTTGGTAGTTAACACGCAGATGGGGCAGGGGAATAGATTAAAGATTATGGATCAAAAATCAGAAACTCGGGGGACCGTTCATCAGAAGACGGATCTTTCGTTCGCCGGGAGCTAACATCAGGATGGCATCCCCTGCGGTTCGATTGTTGCTCGAAGAGGTTTAGTAACCGCGTTTCCTGTCGACGAGGTTGATGAGTTTCCTGCCGGACCGGTAGCGCACCAGGTTCTCGCAGAAGATGTCGGTGGCGCGGAGCATGTAATCTTCCATGCCGCCGGAAATATGCGGGGAGAGGATGACGTTATCGAGGTCCCAGAGCGGACTTTCCGGCGGCAGGGGTTCCCGGACGGTGACGTCCAGGGCGGCGCCGGCAATCTTTTTCCCTTTCAGGGCGGTGATGAGGGCGTCTTCATCGACCACGCCGCCGCGAGAAATGTTGATGAGGTACGAGGACGGCTTCATGGCTGCCAGTTCCTCCGCGCCGATGAGGTTGCGGGTTTCCGGGGTCAGGGGAGTACAAAGCACCACATAGTCGCTCATGCCAAGGAGCTGTTTGAGTTCGGACGGCGGCAAGAGTACATCGACGTTCCGGGCCCTGCCGGTCCGGCGGGTCGAGCGGCGGGTGGCGACGACCTCCATGTGGAACGCTTTGGCCAGGCGGGCCGTTTCACGCCCGATGTTCCCGAGGCCGACGACCCCTAAGGTTTTCCCGGCCAGGAGACTCGCCCCGTACCGCCGCCATGAGTGTTCCTGCTGGTTGCGGAACCCATCCATGGCGCCCTTCACCAGCATGAGCATGGACCCCAGGGTAAACTCGCTGATGGCGGTGGCGTGAATGCCGCTGACGCCGGTGATGATGGCCTTGCTGTTCCAGACCTCGGTCCCGGCAAGGCGGTCCACGCCGGCGGAGGTTGCCTGGAACCATTTCAGATTGGGCGCCCGGCGGATAATGTCTTTTGGCGGTACGAAGCCGAAGACGATATCGGCTTTTGCCAATATAGTATCCAGTTCATGGGCGGCGTCGGTGTCGCCGCGGAGTTCTTTAAGCAGCAGAGCGGAGGCGTCGGTAATAACGGCGTCCGGGGCGGCGTTCCGCATTTTTTGAAAGCAGGTTTCATCCGCGCGGGGAGAGGCGGCATCGAAGGCGGGAGTGGTTATCACGATACGCAATGGTCCCATGAGTGCTCCTTGAAGGCAGGGATATGTTGGAGGATTATACCATGGAAAAAAGATAAGCTGAAATCAGTAATGAAGCGGGTAAGTACCCCCAAGCGGATTCGAACCGCTGTTAACGGCGTGAAAGGCCGTCGTCCTGGGCCTCTAGACGATGGGGGCGCAACAGAAACATTATACCAGAGAAGGGCGCTTAAGGACAATACTCGTATTGCGTGCTGAAACCATCAAGAACAGGCCGCAAAAAAGTTTTCAATCTATCGCTTCAGAGGATTCTAATATACTATAATGTGTTAATACAAATAGTAAATATTTCAGAAGAATAAAGGAGATGCATCAATGCAAAGTTTTCAAATGTTTATTGATGGCAAATTTGTCGAAGCCAAATCAGGTAGAAAAACGAAAGCGATAAACCCGGCTACGGAAGAAGTGATCGCAGAGTTTCCTTCAGGGGGCAAAGAAGATATCAATCTGGCCGTGGCTGCCGCTAAGAAGGCCTTCCCTGTTTGGTCGAAAAAGTCCATGCGGGAACGTGGCGAAATCCTTAACAAATTTGCTGACAGCCTGTTCGCGATGAATAAAGAGCTAAGTACTCTGGAGAGCGCCGACCATGGTTTTCCATTAAAAATGGCTGGATTCATGGGAATAGGGGCGGCGATGAAATTCAAAGAAGCCGTTGAACAGGCGAAGGCGGTAATGGGCTCAATTGCGCCCCGTACCGATTCCTGCATGATTTTAATGCAGCGTGAACCAATCGGAGTTTGCGGCTTGATTACTCCCTGGAACGTCCCCTTAATCATGGCGGCAGCCAAACTATCGGTTTGCCTGGCGACCGGCAATACTTGCGTACTCAAACCGCCAACTACCGATTCACTCTCTACCCTATTGTTAGCTGAAGCGATCGCCAAATCCGATTTGCCGGCTGGAGCAGTCAATATTGTATCTGGTTCCGGCAGTGAAGCCGGGGAAGTTTTGGCCAGTCACCCGGATGTGCGCATGATCGGATTTACCGGTAGCTCTGAAACCGGTAAACGAATCATGGAGCTGGGCAGCCGGACTATGAAGAGAATGGCCCTGGAACTAGGAGGCAAGAATCCTTTTATCGTGTTGGATGATGCCAATATTGACGCTGCCGTGCAATGCGCTGTGTCTTCCTCATATGCCAACGCCGGCCAAATATGCGCCTCTCCTGGCCGCTATTATATCAACGAGAAAGTATACGATGAATTTGTGACAAAATTCATTGCCGCGACCAAAAAGATGGTTACCGGCGATCCGACAGACCCCAATACCCAGATGGGCCCGGTAGTTAACCAGGAGCAGCGCGATAAAGTGGAAGGATATATCAAATCGGGTATTGAACAGGGCGCTATACTCGAAGTGGGCGGACAGCGACCAGCCGGCAAAGGGTATTACGTTCCACCGACGATTTTCACCGGCGTAACTCTGGACATGAAAATAGCCAGGGAAGAGATCTTTGGGCCGGTAGCCTGCATCATGAAACCCTTCAGCTCGGAAGAAAAAATGCTGGAATCGGTCAATGACAACGTCTTCGGCCTGGGTGGGTCGGTCTGGAGCCGCAGCGCGGTCAGGGCGATTAGAGTAGCCAATCAAATCGAGGCTGGAGGCATCTGGATCAACGATCATCTCACTCTGTCTGACAATATGCCCTGGGGTGGTGTAAAGGAAAGCGGGATTGGGCGGGAAAACGCAGCTATCGGGCTGGAAGAATATACACAATTGAAAACCATTAATCTAAAAATGGGGTAGTGCCAACTATTGTGTGGAAATTAAGGAAGGGGTTTTTCCTCCCAATGTGTGTTTAGGTGGCTGATTACTCCATAGAGTATTCTATCCACTCCGGCTGAGTTCTGAAAAACAGTTCATCGGACGGTTGCGGCTTCGGACTTCTCTAAAAGCCCGTTCTTTGCGTTGGTCGTGCGGACCTTTTTCCCGTATAGCTTCGGGCAATAGAGAAATGGCAGCATCTCTTCCATATCTGCTTCCAAACAATTCACCACCCTCGGTTCCAGTGGACGCCTCTGTCTGGCCCAGTCTCGATAGATGCTCGTCGCCTCCCTTCAGGTCTCCGCCAGGTAGACCTTTTTAACTTGTTTCAGACATTCTTCCTGATTTCGCCTTCTGAGTTTAGCAGCAAAGGGACGTAATCCTCCTTTCCTTAGTTGGCAATACTATTGTAGAATGCGCCCCTCTTTTTTACACACTCTATGTTACGCTATCTTTTAGTCCGGGCTGCTTGCTGGAAAACGGCGCCTCATTGTAAAATGAAAATAGAATCGACTACTCGACACGAGGTGACATAAGGATGCCCATCTACGAATACGAATGCACGAAGTGCAGCCACCGTTTTGAGAAGAAACAGAGTTTTCATGACGAACCGATGGCGGAGTGCCCCAAGTGCAATGAGTCCGCCCGGCGGGTCTTCCAGCCCGCACCCATCATCTTCAAGGGCAGCGGATTTTACGTAACCGACCACCGCAAGGGATCGGAGAGCAGCAGCAGCAAGAGTTCAGATTGAAGGCGCTCATACAGAGAGTGAGCCGGGCTTCGGTCAGCGTTGCCGGCGAGGTCGTAGGGGAGGCAGGCACAGGGCTTGTCGTACTTATCGGGGTCGCCGGGACGGATACCGAGCAAGATGCGCAGTACGTGATGCAGAAAGTCATCAACCTGCGCATTTTTGATGATGGGAGCGGGAAGTTCAATCTTTCCGCTACGGATGTCAGGGGAGACCTTCTGCTGATTTCCCAGTTCACGCTTTTCGCGGACACGCGGCGGGGCCGCCGGCCGGGCTTTACCGATGCCGCGCCGCCGGATGTGGCATCGAAGCTCTTTGAGTATTGCGTGAACCTGGCCCGGGAAAGCGAGTTGAAGGTGGCTACCGGCCGGTTCCAGCAGCACATGCAGGTGGAGATACACAATGACGGACCGGTGACGGTGATGATAGATAGCCGAGACCGGGCCATGCCACGTTCAGCGTTTTAGGAGAAGAACGTTTCGCGTTCAGGTTTTTTCTACTTCCTTTTCCGACCTCACCCCGGTGCAAACCGGGGTCAAGGGTAATAGATACATCGGTCTTTGTCCAATGCAGTGTGCCCCCTCACCTTAGTCCTCTCCCGCGTTGGGGAGAGGAAACCGGAAAGGAAGAACGCGGGCAGAACAACCGCTTATCCGTGGCGGCTGAAAGAGGGATTTCTTTGGAAAGTTCCTAAGGGCCAGTCCATCCCGGCAACAGCCGGGATCCAGTAAACTCCTCCGCGGTGCATGCCTGGATCCCGTTTGACAACGGGATGTAGAACTCTGAACTTTCACCCGAAAGGCAGACATCGGAATGAATCGGCGGTGACCGCCGGGTAATGTCAGTGAGTTCGGCATCGACACGATCTGCCAACTAGAGCAGGTTCATGGTCTGGGGTTCGAGCTCGAGGCTGATATCCAGCGATTTGACGGAGTGGGTGAGGGCGCCGATGGAAATTATGTCCACGCCGGTCATGGCGGCATGGTGGACATTGTCCAGGGTAATGCCGCCGGAAGCTTCCAGGCGGGCTTTACCGCAGGTAACGCCGGTCACCTGGCGCATCTCATTGGGCTGCATATTGTCCAGCATGATGATATCCGCGCCGGACTTGAGGGCTTCGAAGGCTTCCTTGGTGGTGGTCACTTCTATTTCGATGACCGTGCCCGCTGGAGCATTCTGTCGGGCCTTGTGAATGATCTCCTTGAGCGTCATACCGGTAGCCCGCAGGGCGGCGATGTGGTTGTCCTTGATGAGGATGGCGTCTCCCAGGTCTATGCGATGGTTGCAGCCGCCGCCCATACGCACGGCGTATTTTTCCAGGATGCGCAGGCCGGGGGTCGTTTTCCGGGTATCGTAGATGCGGGCGTTGAGATCAGTGGTCTCGGCAACGTATTTGGCGGTCATCGTGGCGATGCCGCTGAGGCGCTGGAGGAAGTTGAGGGCGGTGCGTTCCGCCTTGAGTATGCTCATGACCCTGCCGGTCACGAGGGCGGCGACGTCGCCGACTTCCATCGCTTCTCCGTCACGGATGATATAGGTTACTTCCAGGTCGGGGTCGACTTTTTTGAACACGCGACCGGCCACCTCGATGCCGGCCAGCACTCCCGGTTCCTTGATCAGGAGCGAGGCCTTGCCGTACAGCCCCTTTGGGATGATGGCTTCGGATGTGATATCGCCGTTGGCGATGTCTTCCGCCAATGCCCTCTCGATAATAGGGTCGATCTGTTCCTGGGGCAGCCGGTCTGTGCTCATGGGTTATTTGTCTCGCATAACGGCGACGCTGCCCCGCGCGATACGCAGGGTGGTCCCGCCTTCTACCTTGATGACGACATTATCTTCGTTAACGCTGTCTATCGTGCCGTAGATGCCGCCCGCTGTGATGACCCTGTCTCCTTTCTGGAGGCTTTCCATCATCTGCTGGTGTTCCTTCTGGCGTTTACGCTGGGGGCGAACCATGACGAACCAGAAGAAGACGAAGATCACGGCCAGGAACACGAGCATCGGCCAGGTGCTTTCCCAGCCGCCCTGTTCCTCTCCTTCCGTCGCTGCGGGCAAACACCCGCCGACGGCCAGAGCGACGGTCGTCAGCAGGACGACGACGATGAGAATCTTGGATAACCTGTTCATTTTTCCTCCTGTACGATTGGGGGCGTACTCCCCTGCAGCGACCACGGGCTGGTCTTTTCGATATCGATGTTCACCAGTTTGCCGGTAAAGTCGCCTTTCCCTCTAAAGAATACGAGCTTGTCTGTCCGGGTCCGCCCGTACCATTTTCCTTTATTTTTGCCTTCTACGAGGACTTCCACACTGGTTCCCAGGAGCCGGGCGTTCAATGCGGTCTGGACGTTCTCCTGGAGCCGTTCGATGGCGGCCAGTCGTTCCTTTTTCTCCGCGGCGGGAACATTGTCTTCAAGATGCCGGGCGGCTGCCGTGCCTTCCCTCGTAGAATAGGCAGCTACATGAACTGTAGCAAAATTCACGGCGGCAATCAAATCGTACGTCTCGCGGAACTGCTCGGGCGTTTCCCCGGGAAACCCGACGATGATGTCGGTGCTCAGGGCAATGTCCGGGACGGCCGCCCTGAGTTTTTCCACGAGCGCGAGATAGTTCGCAGAAGTGTAGCCGCGGCCCATGGCATGCAGGATAGCATCGTTCCCGGCCTGGACGGGCAGATTGACGTGCTCGCAGACTTTATCAAGCCGTGCGATGGCGCCGATGAGCTTGTCGCTCATGTCCTTGGGGTGATTGGTGAGGAACCGCAGCCGGGCGATGCCCGGTATGACGTTCATTTCGCCGAGAAGGTCCGCAAGGTCCGGCTTTTCCGGCAGGTCCTGTCCGTAGGAATCCACGTTCTGGCCGAGCAGCACGATTTCCTTCGTGCCGCGGCGAGCCAGTTCCCGGGCTTCACAGACGATCTCCTGGAACGGCCGGCTGCGTTCACGTCCCCGACGGTAGGGGACGATGCAGTAGGTGCAGAAATTGTTGCATCCCTGGCTGATGGAAAGGTATTCCACCGGCTTGACGGCGGCGGGCAGCGGCGGCGATGCCGGAGCTTCCAGCCAGGGCGGGTCCCCTCCGGCAGAGAAGAAGTAATCGATATGGGGAAACCGTTTTTTCAATGCTCTGGCATCTTCCCCGACGAAGCAGCCGGTCACGGCCAGCAGGGCGCCGGGGTTGGCCTTACGGACCGGCCGGAGCGAGTATATCTTGTTGACGATGCGGTCCTCGGCGCTCTGCCGCACGACACAGCTGTTGAGGATGACGACATCGGCTTCGGCCGGTGAGGCTGCCGGGGCATAGCCAAGTTCTTCCAGCCGCCCCGCGAGGCGGTCCGATTCGGCTTTATTCATCTGGCAGCCGATGGTCCAGATATGGTACGAGGGCATTACGCTGAAATGTTCTCCGATGATATGGAAGTACAATTGAATTGTAACAGATTGCGGGAGAAATGAAGAAATCAGATGGCGGGCAGTGTTTACCTGCTAATGTTCCTGTTATTGACCATAATCAGAAGAGGCAATATCCTCGTCTCATCTATGTCAGGTGAGTTTACCTGTATGTGCCGGGTGGTCTTGCCTCCGCCATCGAAGAGGGCCAGTTCCTCTTTGCTCAATCCGCGGCTGGAAAAACCCAGGTTGACGTGGTCCTTGAGGGCGACGATGTAGAAAATTCCGTCCCCGAAGGCCGGTACCCCCCATTTCATTTCTTCGGCGATATCAGGAACTGTAGTGTGGATCAGTTCCCGGAGAGCGCGGCAGATCTCTTTCTGCGGGGACTTCTGTTTGTCGATGTAGGCATCGATCTCGCTGTTCATGATGATTATACCGGGTATTCAGTATTCAAAGTATTCTTTTACTACGTTCAATATTTGATGTCTCAATCCTTCGTCCTCTATAGTACCGATAAAGCCAGCCAGCCGGCTATGATCGATCGTGCGGACCTGTTGAACGAGCGCCACTGATACCTTAGGCAATCTAGTGGTGCTGATTGGAAGTAATACTTCTGTAGGGAATATTCTACGGCCTTCTTTAACGCTCGTTAACGGTAATACCGTGGATACGTGAAGATTATGGTTGACTGCGTTATTGGATATCACCAGCACGGGCCGCGTTCCCCGCTGTTCGTTACCGATGACGGGGTTCAGATCGCAATAGTAGATATCCCACTTGTTTACCACTCCGGGATGGCCTCATTATCGACGTAGTAAAAGTCTTCCTGGGTTTCGTATGTTCTTCGCAGGTAGTCCTCATCTTGAGCTGCTTCCTGCATTTCCTTCTCATATAGTTCTTTTTTCGTTTGAACGATGTACGTCTCGATCGCTTCTCTTATCGCGAAGTTGACCGAGGGAACAACCTTTTTTTGCGCCAGATGTTTCAGTTCCTCTATTGAGGAATCAGATAATGTAGCTGTATACTTAATGCTTTTATCTTTGTTCATAATTGACCTGTATAGTGATTATAAGAGCATATGGCAGAATAAGCAATAATTATTATACCGCAAAAAAGGCGGGTGTTATTTGAACTTGAGTACGATTACGGAGATTATGGCGGAGGGAGAGGGATTCGAACCCTCGACCCCAGTTACCCAGGGTAAGCGCTTAGCAGGCGCCCGCACTAGACCACTATGCGATCCCTCCGAGCATGGAAAACCGACTGCGGGAGTCTTTAATAACTATAACACAAGAACGAATGTGACTCAAAGAAGAAGTTGAAGATCAGGTCACGAAATCAGTCTTCGTGGAATCCAAAAAATGGTGCGATTCTGGATCCCGGCTGTTGCCGAGATGGGCTTCCGCTATGACCGTGCCATCCCGATGATCTCCCGTAACGATCTTATTCCTTGTTGCTCCATGAAAGCCGTTATCCCGTCCAGGATGTCCAGGGAAGCCCGTGGATTGGCGAAGGTGGCGGAGCCGACCTGTACGGCGCTCGCACCGGCCATGAGGAATTCGATGGCGTCCTTCGCAGTGTAAATGCCGCCGCACCCGATGACCGGTATCTTCACTGCTCCGGCGACGTCCCAGACCAGCGCCAGGGCCAGCGGCTTGATGGCCGGTCCGGAAAGGCCGGCAGTAGTATTGGCGAAGACCGGGCGGCGCTTATCGATGTCGATGACCATGCCCTTGAGGCTGTTGGTCACGGTCAGGGCGTCCGCGCCGGCTTTTTCCACGGCTAATGCCACCTTGACGATGTCCGTGTTGTTGGGAGTCAGCTTCACGAGAACCGGTAACGTTGTTGCGGATTTCACGGCAGCGGTGACTGCAGCGGCTGTCTCCGGCACGGCCCCGAAGGATGCGCCACCGGCTTTGACATTAGGGCAGGAGATGTTGACCTCCAGGCCGCTGATGCCGGGAACGCCATCGAGGCGGCGGGCCAGTTCCGCGTATTCATCGGCGGTGTTGCCGGCGATGTTGACGACGACCGGTGTCTTCCATCCCGCCCAGACGGTGGCTTTTTCCTGGATGAGGGCTTCCACGCCGATGCCCTGGAGCCCGATGGAATTGAGCACCCCGGAGGCGGTCTCATTGAGGCGGGGCTGCGGGTTGCCTTCCCGCGGCTGGAGGAACGTGCCTTTGCAGACGATGGCGCCGAGGCGCTGGATGTCGATGAGTTCCTCGTACTCGGTCCCGTAGCCGAACGTCCCGGATGCGGTCATGACCGGGTTGGGCAGCACGAGGTCCGGTGCGATCCGGACTGATAAATCTGGCGTCATACACTTCCTCCTGGGGCGGCTCCCCCGCGAAAGCTTAGCAGACATGGTACGGAGAGTGCAAGATGATTTAGGTAAAAACACCCAGCCGAAATAGGCGTCAGCTTTGTATTTGCGCCGCCGGGAGAGGATTACTTTAGTACCGGAGGGCTATCATGCCGACAACGGTTATCACGCCGCTACCGGAAGTAAAAGGGTACGAGACCCGGCGGCTCCGCCTGGCGGTCAACCTGACAAAGCAGCAGGTCTCCGAGCTGGCCGGCGTTCCCACGGAACATGTCACGCTGCTGGAAAAGCATCTCCCCGTTCCGCTGGACAGCAAGCGCCGCATCCTCGCGGTGCTGTGGGCCAAAAAAGCCGCGAAGCAGCGCCCCTAGTTCAGGGAGGGACACTGCTTCCTGCTTCATGAGACTGGAAGAAGGACTTCCGGCCTCGATTCATTGCGTCAATGCAAGTTGATGTACTGGCTGACCCGGCCGGGAATCGTCCGCTCGAAGACGAGCGTCGGGCCGTCCGGCGGCTTGAGTTCCAGTGAGAACTGGTCATACGGGCCAATGCTGACATTTCCGGATGTCGGGATCAGTACCGTGACCTGGAAAAGTTCGTTGTAGTCGAGCAGGTAATCGTCATTCACCTCCGCCAGCCTTTCCACCGTCCAGTTAACCGAAGGCAGATAGTGGTCGCGGTCGCTATAGGAAATGATGATCGGGCTGATGTTCTCGGATGAGGGACTGAAATCGACTGCGGTCCCGGCCCGCGGAATCCCCACACAGAAATAGATTTCCGTGACCTCGCGGTTCACCATTTTCGCTACGATATTGCCTCTGACCTCGATGGCCGCCATGGTCGATTCGAGCCCGGCCGTCACCGCTTCCTTGGCTTTCTGTGAAGAGAACAGGCCGGCGGACAGGACGACGTAGGCGAACACCGAAGCCACGATAACGAAGGCGATAAGGATAATGGCCGTTTCCAGGCCGGTTATGCCTTCCTGTCTCTCTCGCAACTTTGCCCAATATTTTTTCATACCGGACCTCCCGGTCTTTCCGGCTGGCATATGCCAGCGGACAACTTGCCGGATACAATCCCGGCGCCTTAAGAATAGCAACGGGCAAGTAACGAACCCATAAACATTCCGGGGAGTCAAGTAAACAACGCGTGACAGTCCTGCATGCGGGTACGCAGGAAAAGAGAGGAAAAGGCGCATCAGGTAAAGATAAGAAAAGAAAGCCGGGAGCGGGCAGGGTATAGAACTATGTTACAGAACTTTGTATTCCCCGGCATAAGTTCGTTCGCGCCAGGCAGCAGGTACCACAAAGAGGGCGTGTCTTGCGACAGGTGTCCTTACCATGGCGCACAAAGAGGGCGTGGTATTCATTGTATAGCGGGACATCCGGCGTGAGATTGGCCATGAACAGGCGGCGGTAGTCTTCATAGCCGGTACCGCCCAGACCGATGCCGAGCCTATCGACAATCCGGCGGGTATAGGCGTCGATGACGAAAGAGGGCTTGTAACCGGCGTAGAGCAGGATGGAGTCCGCGGTTTCCTCTCCGATGCCATAGATGTCGAGGAGTTCCTGCCTGAGCGTTTGTGTTTCGGTTGTGAAAAGGATATCAAGGTCATCCCCGCAGCGGCAACCGAGCCATAAAACGAAGGCCTTGAGCTTATGGGCTTTAACGTTGAAGTAACCGCTGGGCTGGATGAGGCGGGCGAGTTCATTCTCCGGCATCGCGCGAAGGGTCGGGGCGGAGAGGGCTCCGGCGGCTTTCAGGTTGGCGATAGCTTTTTCCACGTTGGTCCAGGCGGTGGTCTGGGTCAGGATAGCCCCGATGATGACCTCGAAGGGCGTATCCCCCGGCCACCAGTGCTGGGGGCCATAAGCGGCGAAGAGGGTATCGTAGAGTTTGAGTAGCGTATTCTTCATTACCGCAGGTGGATTTTCGACCTCACTCTCCTCGTGCGGAAGGGTACCTTTCCAGCAAACCGGGGGGATGGGTGACAGTCCGGTTTCAGACTTTTGCCATTATGTGGTATTCCTGAGACCATTCTAGAGGAAGCTGGAATCGGGAGCAAGGCCGGGGTAAGTTCCGCAGGCAAGATGCCCGCGCTACCCTGTAGTGGAGGCGGACTGAGTATGGTCTCTCGCCGATGAGTTTAAGGCAAGTCCATCCCGGCAACAGCCGGGAACCAGGAAGGACCCTTCGTCGGGCACGCCTGGATCCCGTTTTTCAACGGGATGCGTTTCCTTTCATACCGTCACGCCAGCGGTGTGAGGGTCAGCAGCTTCTTAGCGATGCCCGGATACTTGGCGATGAACAGCAACTGGTCTTCCACGAGCGGTTTCTGGGACTCGACGTTGGCAAAGCGTACCAGTTCGAGTATCTCATTGGCCTTATCGCGGTCCGGGAACTTGACCGGCACCGGTAACTTGCTCATGACGTGGCTGAAGCCGGAAATACCGCCGTATTCGCCGGTACAGATCTCGCGGCCGGTCTCGACCAATTCGGAATCACCGCGGCCGAGTTCGGAGAAGTCATATAGCTCGTAGTTCTCCGGGTCTTTCAGGACGCCGTCAGCATGGATGCCAGACTCATGAGCGAAGGCGTTAGCGCCGACGCCCGGCTGGTTGATGGGAATGGGGACCCCGAAGGCATAGCTGGCGAACTTGGCGATCTTCCAGGCCATGCTCAGCTTGATGGGCATACCCATCTCATACCGCTTGTTCATGTCCTTCGACTTGAGGATAGCCAGCATCACCGCGATGAGGTCGGCGTTACCGGCGCGTTCGCCGATGCCGTTCACCGTGGTGTTGATGTAGGCGTCCTGACCGCCATCGACGATGCCCATGGCGCCGGTTATGGAGTTGGCCACCGCCATGCCGAGGTCGTTATGGCAGTGCATCTCGATCGGCAGGCCGATTTTCTCCGCCAGTGTGCGGCCGTTGTCATAAATGGTGAACGGATTGTCATACCCGAGGGTATCGCAATAACGGAGGCGGTCCGCGCCATGTTCCTTGGCGGCGAGGCCGAACTCGATAAGGTAATTGATGTCCGTGCGGGAAGCGTCCTCAGCGTTGACCCCGATGGACTGGGCCCCGGCGGCGCGGGCGCAATCGACCGCGGCGGTCATGTCCTTGATAACGCCTTCCCGGGTCTTTTTTCCCTTGAACTTGCCCTCTATCATCTGGTCGGAAGTGGAAATAGACAGGGCCAGGTGATTGATGGTGGGAACATTCTTGAAGGCCAGTTCCACATCCGCGGGGATAGCGCGTATCCAGCCGCCGAGCCGGAGCGGTTTGATAACACCGATCTCCGCCAGTTCCAGATTGGCCTTGAGGTAATTTATCTCGTGTTTCGTGGTCGGGAAACCGAACTCGGACTGAAATACCCCCATTTCATTGAGGTACATATTGATCATGGTCTTTTCCAGTTTGGAAAGACCCAGGCGGGCCGTCTGGACGCCGTCGCGGTTAGTGACATCGAGGAGAAAGATCTTGGGCATACTGAACCTCCTGCCGTGTGAAGAACACGGCCGGGGACCGAACCATGGTCCCAGTTAAATACTAGCATACGTACGTGTAAACAAGCAATTCACACGCGGTGGCGGCATGGGGTAAAGCATTGTATAATATCAGGAGAAACACCGCAAGTACAGTTCCGGCAAACCCGGGCCGCCAGCCGTTATCTTGCCGCTCCGCTCACACATAGTAGAAGCTCGTTTCATTCGCCCCGTCATGAACAAAAAAGCCTTTTTCGTGCTCGTCGCGACCATGTTTATATCGATGCTCGGCATGGGCATCGTGTCCCCGTTCCTGCCCATTTACGCGGAGCAACTCGGTGCCTCCAACCTGGAAATCGGGCTGGTGCAATCTGCGTTCAGCATCACCGGCATCTTCACACTATTGTTCGTGGGGAGGCTTTCCGACCGCTACGGCCGCAAGATGTTCCTGCTGGGCGGCCTGGCGATACTCGGCCTTTCATCCATCGGCCTGATGTATACCACCACCCCCTGGCAGCTCATCGGCATGCGGTTCATCCAGGGGCTCGGCGCTTCCGCCCATCTGCCTATCGCCCAGGCCTACCTGGGGGACATCACCCCGGAAGGCAACGAGGGCAAGTGGATGGGGTACTTCAACGCCGTACTCTTTGCCGGGATGGGAGCCGGGCCGCTGCTCGGCGGGGTCCTTTCCGACGCATTCTCCATCGAAACGACGTTTCTCGTCATGGCCGTGTTGAATTTCCTCGGGCTTCTCGCCACGTTCATCTACCTCAAGGAAATGCCGCGCAAGGTAGCCATCAGCCGGGAGCATGGTTCGGTGATGGCGCCGCTGAAGAGCCGGGTGATGCTCGGGGTTCTGGTACAGCGCATGACCACCGGCATCGGCACGTCTTCCATGATGGCGTTCATTCCCATCTTCGCGGATGTCCGGCTCGGGCTGAGCGCAACGCTCATCGGCGTGCTCATGGCCATGCGGACCCCGGTATCCATCCTCCAGTCCTATACCGGCGCCCTGGCGGACCGCCTGAACCGGCGGTGGATGGTCATTCAAGGCAGCCTGGTCGCGATGGCAGCGTTAGCCTTATTGCCACTCTCCGGCGGTTTCTGGCTGCTCATGGCGGCTTACGTCGGGGTCACGTTAGGACAGTCGTACGCGATGCCAGCGACCAATGCTTACGTGGTGCAGGAGGGACGGACGTACGGCATGGGCATCTGCATGACGTACTTCATGATGGCGATGCAGATAGGCAACGGCATCGGGCCGATCATTCTCGGTTATATCGCTGATTCATTCAGCCTGCCCTGGGTATTCTACGTTGCCGGATTTGTTTTGCTCATCAGCACGGTGCTGTTCTATTTCATGGTGAAAGACAAAGACTCACGCGCCGCCGTTCCGGCGCCGTAATAATGCGAACGGACGTTTGACACCCAATCTGCCGGATGGTAGATTAAGCATAAAAGCAGCTTCGCTCTTCCCGCTTTTCCCCGGTAACGAAAATGAATGTCGGTGTCGCCAGAGTCAGCCTGCGCCTTCCGGAAAACGTCTCGCTCAAGGGCAAGAGGCAGATTATCAAGTCCATCATCAGCCGCGTGCGCAACAAGTTCGAAGTCGCCGTAGCGGAAGTAGACGATAACGACAACTGGTACCTGGCGACTATCGGCATCAGCGCTATAAGCAACGATAAACGGCACACCAACCAGGTCCTGTCCAACGTGGTCGAGTTCATCGAAAAAGCCCGGTTCGAAGTCGAAATGCTCGATTACTCCATCGAAATCATCGATGTCTAGACGGGCAATCGGAACATGGAAATCCAGGCATTCCTCAATCACATACGGTCATTGCGCGGCTACCAGGACCAGATCGTGCATATCGAGCACCTGGCCCCGCGCCGCGCTGTGTACGGCAACCTCGATGAGCCGCTGAACGACCGGCTGGAAGACAGCCTCCAGGCTGGCGGCGTCTGGCCGCTCTATGCCCACCAGGCCGAGGCCATCAACCACATCCGGGCCGGACGGAACGTTATCATCGCCACGTCCAGCGCCAGCGGCAAGACGCTGTGTTACAACGTGTCCGTCATGCAGTCCATCCTCGACGACCCTTCGACACGGGCTTTGTACCTTTTCCCCACCAAAGCGCTGGCCCAGGACCAGCTCCGCAAACTGCACGAACTCTTTTCGCCCTCGCTGCTGCCGGCGTCGATGATGGCGACCTTCGATGGCGATACGCCGCGTTCGGAACGATCGGAGGTGCGGCGGAACGGCCGCATTATCCTGACCAACCCGGACATGCTGCACATCGGCATCCTGCCCAACTACCAGTCATGGGCGGGCCTGCTGCGGC
>CAZQQL010000069.1:0-17266 GCA_964595455.1 uncultured Dehalococcoidaceae bacterium | reverse complement strand
ACACCCTATCCTACACTCTTTCCCTACACGACGCTCTTCCGATCTCGGCGATGAGAACCGGCAGGTAAGTGGGCAGGCACCCGGCCATGACGGCGTTGATGGCGATCTTCTCGATGGTCACCTTGCCGCCGCGGGACTGCAACTTACCCATGAAATGGTCCGGCGGGAGGTCCGTGCCCTGGAGCATCTCCTTGACGGCTTCTTCGGTGGGCGGAATGATGGGCAGGCCGTCCGTCCAGCCGCGCTGGTAGAAGAAGCGGTTGACGTCCTGGAGCGAGCCCTTGAAGATGATACGGGCCGGGTTTTCCGGCTCTTTCACCTTCGGGGAGGCTTCCTGAGCGGTCAGCGGCTTCAGGACGGCGTCGATGATGGCGTCCATGGCGCCATCGATGCCGCCTTCGATATCTTCTTTGATCGTCCCTTCGCAGGGAACGGTGGTGGGAACTACCCGGATGCCGGGGAACCCCTTGGCGCGGGCGGCGGATTCGGCGTCATTGGCGAAGCCGGTATTGGTCAGGACAACGATTGGTTTGCCGCGGGTCTCGACGGCTGCTGCATCGTACACAAGGTACTTGGTGCAGGACCCTCAGTCCCCGTACGACCCGATGACGGTGTCCACCCCCTTGATCCATTCTTCGAACTCGTCCTTCTTGGGCGTCTCGGTGACGGTCTCGTTGGGTACCAGGTTCATCAGCCGGGCGAACTTGACCGAGGGGAACTTCTTCCTGAGCCGGTCCTCGACGACATCAAGCGTCGGTCCGGAGGTCCGCTTGGAGTTCCCCAGCAGGCCGACCGTCTTGCCTTCCAGGGACGTTACCCGCGGGCTGATGCCGCGGAAGGCGACGGGATCGGCCTCCGCCCAGGGGCTGAGCACTTCATACACGGGTTGTTCAGGCATTGTTTACCTCCATTGTTGGTAGTTTAGAGATGACGGGGCTGGCGATTTACTGCAGCTTGAGACATCTGTTGTCAGACCCGCGATGGCCGTAGTGGCTTCGGCTGAGTTTAACACTGCAGGAAAAATGTGTCAAAAAAGGATAACTGGGTGAACCATTGGTCCCGGACAAACCATAGCGATGTGTTCAGGACCGGGGTTACCCGCCGGTCACCGGTACCAGCAGGGCGATGCGGTCCCCGGGATTGAGCTTGAAGTCCGAGCCGTCGAAGTAGAACGTGCCGTTGATGTTGAACTTGAAGTTCTCCTGCAGCCGGTCCTGTCCCGTCCGGATGACGTGACCTTCCAGGACAGGAAGCTTGCTGCGCATGGCGGCAACCACCTCCGCCATACCGGCTCCTTCGTTCAGTTCCACTTCGATTTCGCGGACGGTGGTCAACTCATACGGCAGGCCGTACATGGGTATCTTGCACTTGAACATAACTCAATCCCGGTAAAAGTATATCGTACTAGGTTGCCGGCGGCCAGAGTTCGTCGGCGATATCGTTCATGCCGAGTTTCAGCAGCTTCTCCCGGCTGGGTTTCGTGGTTTTCCGGTCCCAGTCGAGCTGCCCCAGGTGCCAGTAGCCCTCGGCTTCCACGTCCAGTTCCACCCCCGCCAGCGGTCCTTCCTGCTGGGGCGGCCGCCCGGCGATGCGCGGATGGAAGAAATTCTTGAGCGGGTTCAGGCCTTCCCGCAGGTTGAAGACGTGGCGCATGGTGCCGATGCGGTCGCCGCACTCTTTGACTTCTTCGTCCGTGTAGTTGAAGCCGGTGACGGCATTGAGAAACTGGGTAGTATAGGGACCATCGGCGTATTTCTGGTCGAACATGATCATGCAGGTGCCCATGGCATTGCGGACGTGAGCCATGAACGCCGGCTTGCCGAAAGCCTGGGTATGCTTGCCCGGCGTGGAGTTCAGCCAGTACATGGCGGCGGAGGGCATACCGGCAAAATTATGGCCGACGATGCGCGGATCATGCATGCCGAGTTCCTGCCCGCCGGAGTGGACCGCGAATTTGTCAGCGCCGCGCCCGATCTTTTCAGCGGCAACCCTCACGCCGTCCGCCAGCACGTCCCCGAAGCCTTCACGCGCGGCCATCTTCTCCAGCATGGCCACCATCGCCTTGCCGTTGCCCCAGTTGAGCTCGATGCCGCCGGTATCGCTCTTATCGATGATGCCGTTTTCGTAGCATTCCATGGCGAAGGCGATGATAGTGCCGGCGGAAATCGTGTCAAGGCCCCGGTCGTTGCAGATGTAATTGCACATGTTGATGGGTTCGATCTCGGTTACGCCGCAGTTAACGCCGAAGGCGGCCGTGGTCTCGTATTCCAGGCGGTGGGTGCCGGCGGGGTAGGGGTATTCTTCCGGGCCGGCCTTCAGGCTGCCCTTACAGGCAGCCGGGCAGCGCCAGCAGCCGCCGCGTTTTTCCAGGTTGGCGAGGACGTTATCGACGCGGAGCCCGGAAACATCCGGCGTATCGATGACGCCGATACCGCCCCAGTTCTTGACCGGGGAATCGCCGCTGAGAGCGGAAGCGTCCGCGTGGCCGCCGGTACCGGCAACATGGAACCGCTCCAGGAAGACCTTGATGCCTTCCTGCATCTCCTTGCGGAGCCGGTTGGCCGTGGCTTCATCGTGGAGGGGCACTTTCATGGTGCCGCGGGCGACGACCGCCTTGAGCTTCTTGGCGCCCATGACGGCGCCAAGGCCGGACCGGCCGGCGGCATCGCCGCGATGGGTCATGATGGAAGCGACCCGGCACATCTTTTCCCCGGCCGGACCGATGCAGATGACGCGCCCGCCCGAATGCTCGGCTTCGAGGGCTTCCTCGGTCTCGTAGGTGCCTTTGCCCCAGAGGTGCGAGGCGTCACGGAGTTCCGCTTTCCCGTTATCAACCAGCAGGTAGACGGGTTTTTCCGATATGCCGGAAAAGAAGACCCCGTCATAGCCGGCGAACTTGAGGTACGGTCCGAAATAGCCGCCGGAATTGGCGTCGCCGATGCCGCCGGTCAGCGGCGACTTGGCGATAACCTGGTAGCGCGCCCCGCCCAGGGCGGGAGTACCGGTAAGCGGACCGGGTAGAAACGCTATCATGTTGTCCGGCCCGAGCGGGTCGACGCCGGGCTTCATGCGATCGTACAGTATCCGTGCCCCGATACCGTACCCGCCGATGTAGTTGCGATAAAGACTCGTATCCGGTTCCTCTTCATGGACCTTCCCGGTAGAAAGATCGACAAAGAGAAGTTTTCCCATGTACCCACCTGTCATAGGAATGCTCCTTATAATGCCCGGTCCTGCTCCGACCGGTTTTATGGAAATTCTAACATTGGATAGGGGACCGGTCAAACCATCCCCCATATTTACGAGGCGCCTTCCGCCCTTGTGTCAATCCGCTAACCGGGATTGCCACGTCCGCTTTGGGCGGACCCGCCATGACACCCTGGGGGAACCCGGCCGTTTTTTATTGTTTATTCACAAGGAAGCTGGTTGTTTTTAGCCTCTGTTTACTCTGCTGATAGTACATTAATGGGACAAAGAGTTACATGAGGCGGCCGACACATGCAAATACGTTCATTTTTCCTGGCGCTGCTGACATTTGCCATGGCGAGCTTCCTGCTCCTGCACTTCGGGTTGATATGGCTCTACGGCAGCGTGGAGATATACGAGTCCAATACGCTGATATTGACGGTGGAGACCATCATGATGGTCGCTATCATCGGGTTCAGCCTGTACTGTACCGCCGGGTTTTTCCGCCGCGCCCGCTAATCGTGCTCGCGGTTGCGGTCTGACCGCCCGACCGGCATGTTGCTGTAGCCCTCGCCCATCTTGTCGTCATGCCAGAAGCCCCAGTCGAGCTGTGAACGCTGCTCCGGCGTGCAGAGCTGGGGATAGAACTTCTCGGTATGCTCCAGTCCCTGGTTGATCTCGATGAAGATCCACGGGCGCGTTGTTTTTATCGGGTTCCAGGGTCCGTGGAGGAAGTTCGGCGGGAGGAAGACGATGGTCGTTTCCGTAATGACGTGCCGTTCCAGTTCCGGCCCAACGTACAGTTCCACTTCCGCCCCCAGGTCGTCCGGGTTGTCCGGGTCCGTCCCGATATGGATGAGGAGTTCGGCGTCGCTGTGGATGTGCGGTGGATGGCCTATCTTCATGCGGGGTTCTTCATGCGGCACTACCCAGTGGATGAAGTAGAAGTTACTGCCTTCGATGGTGCGGCTGTCCATACGCTGGAGGATCGGTCCCATGATGAATGGAGGTCCCTGCCACCGGTAGTTCTTCAGGAAATACTTGTCATACTTGCCCGCCATGGTACGCCTCCTTCCGCTTTGCGGATATTGTACTACCGCCCGAGCCGGAGAAGCAAACGACAGCGATGTCCGGTTCTGTTTGGTTTTTTTCGTTCCCGATGTCTGTCATTGCGAAACGTAGTGAAGCAATCTCGAACTCCGAGATCGCCACGGGGTCTGGAGACCCCTCGCGATGACAATGTCCTTACTCTATCAATCAAATGCCACAAGTACCCGGAATTCGGAGTGCCTGCAGCGAGTATTAATCGAAGTCTTCCCAGCGCGCCGGCCAGCCGGCCCCCTGGTCCGCCTGCAGGGCAAGTTTGGCATAGATTCCCAGCATGCCGGTGACGTCCCGCTGTTCCTTCGGTTTCCAGTCGGCTTTTCGCCGCGCCAGTTCGTCATCGGAGACTTCCAGGCGGATGCTGCGGGCGGGAATGTCGATCGATATCCTGTCGCCGTCCTTCACGAGGGCGATCGGTCCGCCCACCTGTGCTTCCGGGCAGACGTGGCCGATAGACAGGTATGCCTGGGTCCAACCGGAGAACCTGCCGTCCGCAACGACGATGACTTCCTGCGCCCTGATGAGTTTCAGCGCCGCTACTACGCTCAAGCATTCCGCGAAAGACGGCGCGCCGCGCGGGCCCTGGTAACGGACCACCACCGCATCTCCGGGCTTTATCTTGCCCTGATGAATGGCCTCAGTGGCGGATTCCAGGGTATCGAACGGCCTTGCGGTATAGCTCCTCTGGAGCAGCGCCTTGTCTTGCACGACGGTATGGCGGACCACCGCGCCCCGCGGCGCCAGGTTGCCTTTCAGAACGGCGGTCGCTCCTTCCGGCCAGACAGGGTTATCGAGGCTGCGGATGACGGGCGTATCCTCCACCCGGACACTCTCGAGGTTTTCTCCCACGGTCTTTCCGGTAACGGTCATACAGGACAGGTCGAGGTGGTCGATGATACGCTTCATGACAACCGGTGTGCCGCCGGCGTTGTGGTAATCATTAAGCACGTAGGGACCGGTGGGGGCGACATCACTCAGGGACGGCACGGCGCGGCTTATCTCGGCCCAATCATCCAGCGTCAGGGGTATCTGCGCTTCATGGGCGTATGCTTGCATATGAGCGACGGAATTGGTCCCGCCGCAGATCGCCATGTCCACAGCGATGGCGTTCTTCATGGATGCCAGCGTGATGATGTCGCGGGGCCGGATGTTCCTTCTTACCAGTTCCATGATAGCTTCACCGGTGGCCTTGGCGTGCCAGATTTTCTCCGAGGAGACCGCGGGAGAGGTAGACGAACCCGGCAGGGCGATGCCGAGACCTTCGCTGAGGACGGCCATCGTATTACCGGTGGTCATTTCATTGCAGGCGCCCGCGCCGCCGGCCGCGCAGCAGTTAGTGATGTCACTGACGATATCATCGTACGCTTCTACCGTCAGGGAGTTCCCCGCGCTTCGCATCTTCTCCTGTACCAGGGCCTGGCCCCGGACGAAGCCAAGGCGGCCGCCTTCGTAGTTGCACGGCATCATCTGCCCGCCTCCCAGGAAGATGAAGGGACGATTGAGGCGCAGCGCGGCCAGGACCAGGCCGGGGATTATCTTGTCGCAGGTGCCGATGCCCACCCAGCCGTCACACCAGGAGATATTGAGGGATGACTCGGCGCCGGCCAGGACGGCTTCGCGTTGCGGAAGATCGTACAGCATGTCACCGGGGAATTTGTGCGGGACGGAACACAGGCCGGGAACATTGATCTCGAACGGCATGCCGCCGGCCATGCGGATACCGGCTTTAACGCCGTCGGCGACGGCCCGCAGGTTGGAATGACCGGGAGACTGCTCGCTCCATGAGTTGATAACAGCGATCCTCGGCAGTTTCAGCTCCTTTTCCGTGAAACCGACGGCCTTGTAAATGGCCTGGTGTCCGTAAGCACGGTTGTTATAAATTGGTTGCGTCATGGCACACCTCCTGACGATTGGTTTCCGAAATGCGGTAAGAAGTTTCTGCAAAACGGCACTGCTATTCTAACAGTAATCCGTTCAGGCGGCAAATTAGGTATTCAGGTATATAATAGTTGACATAGAGACGCTACAATGGTATTGTTTAGTATGTTGAGGAAATAACTCAACATTAAGGAGCCGAGAACCATGAAATTATCCACGAGGACACGCTATGGTACCAGGGCGCTCCTCGAACTGGCGCTGCGGAAAGAAGACACACCGGTTTTCCTGAAAGACATCGCGCATGAACAGGGCATCTCCCTGGCTTACCTGGAACAGTTGATGGCGCCGCTCGTCGCCGGAGGGATTGTACGCAGCACGAAAGGTCCTAAAGGCGGTATCTCGCTGGCGCGGAAACCGGAGGATATCAACATGGCGGAAATTACCAGGCTGCTGGAAGGCACGCTCAACCCGGTCGAGTGCGTTGCTGATCCATCGTCCTGCGACCGCGCCGAGCTTTGCGTCACGCATGATATCTGGAACGAACTGGGTGAGGTCATGAACCGTTTCCTCGGTTCCATCACCCTCAAGGACCTGGCGGAGCGGCAGGAGTCAATTGATAAAGCGCACAAGGACATGTACTACATCTGAGACTGAGGACGGGGACGTATGACGCAAGACAGATTGCTGCATAACGGGCTATCGCTGCCCAGGCTGACGCGGGGGATCGCCGCCAGCAGCCTCGAACTCATAGGTAATACCCCGCTGGTCCGCCTGAGGCGGATGGCGGAAGGACTGGCGGCCGAGGTCGTCGCCAAGCTGGAATCGTTTAATCCGCTGGGTTCGGTCAAGGACCGTATCGGTGTGGCGATCATCACGGACGCCGAACAGCAGGGCCTGATCACGAAGGACACCGTCATCGTGGAGCCGACGAGCGGCAATACCGGTATCGCTCTGGCTTTCGTTTGCGCCATCCGCGGCTACCGTCTCATCCTGACGATGCCGGATACCATGTCCGTGGAACGCCGTCAGCTCCTGTCCATCTTCGGGGCGGAACTCGTTCTGACCCCCGGAGCGGAAGGCATGACCGGCGCCATCAGGAAGGCGGAAGAACTGGCCGCGGGCTATCCCTATTCCTTCATCCCGAGGCAGTTCGAGAACCCGGCGAACCCGGAGATACACCGGCTGACCACCGCCGAAGAGATCTGGCGTGATACCGGCGGCAACGTCGATATCCTGGTGGCCGGAGTCGGCACCGGTGGTACGATAACCGGCACCGGCGGCTGCCTCAAGGAGAAAAACCCGGCATTGAGGGTCGTGGCTGTCGAGCCGTCCGGCTCCCCGGTGCTATCGCGAGGCAAGGCCGGGCCTCATAAGATACAGGGCATCGGCGCGGGGTTCGTACCGGAAGTGCTCAGGCGGGGGATCATCGATGAAGTGGTGACCGTCTCCAACGACGATGCCGGGGAGACCTCCCGCCGCCTGGCCCGTGAAGAGGGCATACTGGCGGGGATATCTTCCGGGGCGGCCGTCTGGGCGGCGCTGCAGGTCGCCGGCCGTAAAGAGAACGCGGGCAAGCGCATCGTTGTCATTCTCCCGGATACCGGGGAACGTTACCTGTCCACCTGGCTTTTCAAGGAAAACAACGCTTAAGGTATCACCACGGTGGCAGTAACTTTTCGGGCTGTCATTACGAATCCGCCCTGGGCGGGTGCGGTAATCCCACAGGCCGGGGACATGATACCACAACTTTTTTGATACAAATGAAAATTACAGCTTTTGCGCAACTGAATACGGAGATGGCATCCTTATGGGTCATGCCTGTGCCCGGACAGGGCATAACGAACGTGACATAAAATAAGGAAGAGGTAGTATGAAAACCATCGCCGAAATCAATGAAAAGATCAAAAAAGGCCAGGCGGTCGTCGCCACGGCCGAAGAGATAATCGATATCGCCCGGGAGAAGGGCGTGGCCAGGACGGCCAGCGAAGTGGACGTCGTCACCACGGGGACGTTCGGGCCGATGTGTTCATCGGCGGCTTACATCAACGTCGGTCATACCAAACCGCGCATCAAGCTCGGCGGCGGGAGGGTGACCCTCAACGACGTCCCGGCCTATACCGGGCTGGCGGCCGTGGATATCCTTATCGGTTGCACCGCCGTCCCGGACGATGATCCGCGCAATCGCCAGCATCCGGGGGAATTTGCCTACGGGGGCGGCCATGTCATCGAAGAACTGGCGGCCGGCCGCGACGTGCGGCTGGAAGCATCCGCTTACGGGACCGATTGTTATCCCCGAAAGAGCGTCAAGACGCTCATCAACCTGGCCGGTGTCAACGAAGCCGTCCTGTTCAATCCCCGCAACGCCTACCAGAACTACAATGTGGCGGTCAACCGTTCCAACAAAACGCTCTATACCTACATGGGCCAGTTGAAGCCGGACCTCGGTAATGCCAATTACTGCAGCGCCGGGCAGCTTTCGCCGCTGCTCAATGATCCGCTGTATAAGACCATCGGCATCGGCACGAGGATATTCCTGGGCGGCGGCGAAGGCTTCGTCGCCTGGCAGGGGACCCAGCATAACCCGTGTGTTCCGAGGACGGAAGCCGGTGTGCCCCGGAAACCCGCCGGGACGCTGGCTGTCATCGGCGACTTGAAGCAGATGAACGCCAAATGGCTGCGCGGTGTCAGCATGCAGGGTTACGGTGCGACCCTCATGGTGGGCATCGGGGTACCGATACCGGTACTGTCCGAGGAAATCCTGAAGTACACGCTGGTCGACGACAAGGACATCTTTGCGCCGGTCGTGGACTACGCGGACGCTTACCCCAACCGGAAGCCCGATACACTCGGCGAGGTCAGTTACCGGCAGCTCAGGACCGGACAGATCGAGGTGCTCGGGAAAAAAGTGCCGACGGCGTCGCTTTCCAGTTACCCGCGGGCCGTGGAGATCGCCGAGACATTGAAATCCTGGATACAAAAAGGCGAGTTCACCCTGACCGAACCGGTAGCGGTATTGCCGGGAGCGGAATCCGGCATCGTGCTGCACAGCCTTGAAGAACGCGCCATCGACTAGAAAATCAGCCCGGGTTTCGCGGTTCACGCGCTTCAGGTATACTTTTATCTGGAATGTAGTGCGAACATGAGAGAGATATACCTGGATTACGCCGCGACAACGCCGGTACACCCGGAAGTACGGGACGCCATGCTCCCGTACTTCCGGGAAGAGTTCGGCAACCCGTCATCGTCGCACGTCTTTGGCGTGAGGGCAAGGCGGGCCGTTGATGAAGCTCGCGGGAAACTGGCTTTTCTCATCAACTGCGAGCCGGAAGAGATCTTCTTCACCAGCGGCGGCACGGAATCGGACAATATCGCCCTGATCGGAGCGATGCGGGCCGCCGGTAAAGAGAACGGCCACCTGGTTATTTCCGCCATCGAACATCACGCCGTCCTGGAAACCTGCGAATACCTGGCGGACAACGGCTTCGATAATACCGTAGTTCCGGTGGACCGGCGCGGTCTCGTCGATCCGGAGGACGTACGAAAAGCGATGACCCCGGAAACGGTGCTCGTTTCCGTGATGCATGCCAATAACGAAATCGGGACCATCCAGCCGCTGGCGGTCATCGGCCGGATAACGAAAGAGGCAGGCGTGTTGTTTCATACGGACGCCGTCCAGACGGTGGGGCGCGTTCCGGTGGATGTGGAGGAACTCAGTGTGGACCTCCTCTCGGTCTCGTCCCACAAGCTGTACGGTCCCAAGGGCGTTGGGGCGCTGTACATCCGACGCGGCACCCGGATCAAGCCCCTGCTCCACGGCGGTTCCCAGGAGAGGAAGATGCGGGCGGGCACGGAGAACGTGCCGGGCATCGTCGGGCTCGGGGCCGCGGCGGCGCTGGCCCAGCGGGACATGAACGAGGAAATCGCCCGGCAGCGAACCTTGCGGGACCGGCTTATTTACGGTATCCGGGAGAGCATTCCGGACGCCGCCCTCAACGGGGACGAGGAACGGCGGCTGCCCAACAACGTGAACTTCTCCTTTGCCGGCGTTGAGAGCGAGGCCGTCCTGGCCATGCTTGACGCAGAAGGAATCTGCGCCTCGGGAGGCTCAGCCTGTACCGCCGGCAGCCTGACAATATCGCATGTCCTGCACTCTATCGGCTGTCCCGCGGAACTGGCGCGCGGCGCGGTCCGGTTTACCCTGGGCAGATGGACGACTGAAGAAGATATCGAGCAGGTACTGAAACTGCTGCCGGATATCATCAACAAGCTTCGCGCTGCATCACCCACCTACCAACACTAACCGGAGGAAACATGACGAACAATGACATGCCCGAAATCGGAAAAATCTCGCCGGCCATCTTCGATGAGCTGATCTTCCCCCGGCTCGGGGCGAAGAACGATTCCGTCCTCGTCGGCCCGCAGCACGGTGTGGACGTCGGCATTGCGGAGATCGGGGGCCAGGCGGTTTCGTTCACCACGGATCCCGTCTTTATCGTGCCGGCTTACGGCTGGGAGCGGGCGGCGTGGTTTGCCATACACATCATAGCCTCGGACTCCGTTACCAGCGGCCTCCGGCCGAAGTTCCTTTCCATCGACCTCAATCTGCCCATGGACATGACCAAGGAACAATTGGCAATCGTCTGGGACGTCATTCACCGGGAGTGCGAGAAGATCGGTATTAATGTCATTACCGGGCATACCGGCCGCTACGAAGGGTGCCATTACCCGATGGTCGGGGGCGCCACTCTCATCGGCACCGGCAGCCTGGACGAGTATGTCACACCCCGCTTCTGTAAAGCCGGTGACAACATCATCATCACCAAAGGGCCGGCCATCGAGGCTGCCGGCATCCTGGGCGCCATGTTCCCTCACATCCTGGAACGGGAATTCGGGAGTGAGTTTGCTGGAACAGCTCAGAACGTCTTCTATCAGATGTCCGTGGTGGAAGACGCCCTGACGGCGGTGTCCGTGGGTGTCAGGGAAAATGGCGTGACCGCCATGCACGACGCTACAGAATGCGGCATCTGGGGCGGCCTCTACGAGATAGCCCGGGCCTCCAACCTCGGGGTCAGGGTGGTCAAGGAAGCCATCGTCGTTGCGGACGGTATACCGGAGATCTGCCGGTTCTTCGGGATAGATCCGTACTCATCCATCAGCGAAGGCACACTCATCATCGCCTGCCGCCCGCATAAGGCTAAGGATGTCGTAAAGGCTTTGACCGGCAAAGGGATTGCCGCTTCCATAGTCGGTGAATTGACAGAGCCGGAAAAGGGGATGGTGCTGTTTGAGGATGGCCGGGAGAAGAAGCTCGAGCATCCTATCGTCGACCCGTTCTGGCGGGCGTTCTATTCCGCCGCCGAGAAATATCCGGTTTAGCGCTGATTCATAATTCATTCCCTGCTCGAAAAGCCTTGCCGGACCGGGCGTCCGGAGATATCCTTTTCAGTACGAATAACCACGGCAGGGAGGCGATAATGGCGGAGCATATCACTGAACAGAGGAAATGTCCAAACTGCGGCAAGGATATCGCAGAAGCAGCCTGGCCGTACTGCGAGGCCTGTGACCTGGAGATCGTGACCTGTCCCGGCTGCGGCTGCGCCGTCGGTTCCGGCGAGCATACCTGTCCGGAGTGCGGGGCTGAGGTCGCAAAGCCTGCGTGAAGTCCGGTTTGCTATAACTCCCGGAAATCCTTGAGCTGATCGAAGTCTATCATCCCGCTCTCTGCGGCATTTTCCACTTCGATGCCGGCTTCCACGGCGGCAGCCACCGGGTTCAGGCCGCCGAGCTGTACCACGCCGATCCGGTTGAGCGAGACCCCGATCTGGCACACCGGTTCGCTGGTGTGGCCGAGCGTATAGACCCCGGTGATGCCGGCTTCCTTGAGCACACCCAGGATCCGCTCCATGTCATCGCGGGCGGGAGCGGGGATGGTGCGGAACGCGCCGAGTATCTTGCCGTTACCGGTACGGACAGCTTCGCCGACGCTCGTCATTCTTGCCTGGATGAACTGCTCGGAAGGATCGATGGATGTCCCGGCATATTCAGTGATGGCGGTAAAGCGCCGTGCGACCCGGTTCCTCATCTCCAGCACGCCGCCGAACCTGAACTCGGTCGGTATGCCGGCTTTAAGCAGGACGCCGTTGATGGACGCTCCGCAGACGGTAGCGATGCCCGTCTTGCCAACGGGGATATGAATATTTCCCAGGCGGCCGCCTTCTTCCGCGACGGCAACGAGCCGGCTGACGCAGATGCCGGCTTCAAAAACGGGCTTCATGGCGGCCAGGGCTTTCTTGAACCTGGTGCTGTCTATGAGCGAGGTGTTGATGGCAAGCTGCCCGGTCCGCTTTACCGGATCGAACGTTGTCAGGTAAGCGACCAACTCCAATTTGTCCCGGACGAACCCGAGCTGCTGCGGCGCGAGGGCTTCCTTGACCTCCTGTCTGCCTTTGGGGGTTATCGTACGGCCGTCACGGCCGCCCGGAATGGTGAAACCCCGTTCATCGGCGATCTTGAGGTGGTACCGGACCGCCCGTTCGCTCAGGAAGACGCCTTCATGTTCGAGGAGGCGGGCGATGGTGATGGAGCCAAGTGGTTCATCCACTTCAGTGAGTACCTTCAAGATGGCGATGAGCTTGTTTTCAGCATCCGCGCCGACCGGCTGGTCCATGATTTCATTCTCCGTCCCGGAAATTCTGCCGTATTATACCACTACCGGGGAAAACTATCAGCTTTGGGGATTTTCAGCGGCTTACCTATTAAACACAAATAGCGCGCTGATTTTCAACCGTTGATATGGGTGATATGGTTGACGGGCGAGGGACTTCCTGGAGCCAAACCAGGTTTCTACTCTTTCCGATACCGGTTCGTGATGGGCAGCCGGCGGTCCCGGCCGAAGGCCCGGGCGGTTATCTTGACGCCGGGTGGGGCCTGGCGCCGTTTGTACTCGCTGAGGTCCACGAGACGGGCGACCCGGCGGACGGTGGCTTCTTCGTACCCGGCGGCCACGATCTGCTCGATGCTCCGGTCCTCTTCCACATAAGCGGTCAGGATAGGATCGAGGATTTCATACGGCGGCAGCGAGTCCGTGTCCTTCTGGTCAGGGCGGAGTTCCGCGGACGGAGGCTTATCGATGACCGATTGCGGAATGATGTCTCTGCCGGCCAGCCGGTTACGGTACCTGGAGACCTGGTAGGCGACCGTCTTGGGCACGTCCTTGATGACAGCGAAACCGCCCGCCATATCGCCGTAGAGCGTGGCGTAGCCGGTGGCCATCTCGCTCTTGTTGCCGGTGGTGAGCACCATCCAGTTGAACTTGTTGGAAAGCGCCATGAGCGTGGTGCCCCGCACCCTGGCCTGGATGTTCTCCTCCGTCACGTCCGGTTTCGTGCCGGCAAATTCCTTTTCCAGGTCGGCAAGGTGCTTGCGGAAGGTTTCTTCAATTGGAATGGTCAGTAATCTGATACCGAGGTTCTTCGCCAGGAGTTCCGCGTCCGTGATGCTGCCGGCGGATGAGTATCCGGACGGCATGGCAACGCCGGTGACGTTTTCGGCGCCGAGAGCGTCTACGGCGATGGTCGCCACAAGGCTGGAATCTAACCCGCCGGAGAGGCCGATGACCACCTTCTTGAACCCGTTCTTGCGCACATAGTCCCCGGTGCCGAGCACGAGGGCTTCGTAGATTTCCGCAATCTGGTCCGGCGGGGAGACCGCCCGACGGGGCAGGGCGGGTTTCTCTTTGGAGACCGGAGTTTCCGAGATGATGATCTTCTCCGAAGGTTTCCAGCCCTGTTCCTGGCGGCGGGTGAAGCCCTGGCGCCAACGTGGGTCATACAGCCGCGTGCGGAACACGTTTTCGATATCGACATCTGCGATGACGAGGTCTTCCCGGAACGCGGCCCCCCGGGCGATGCACCGCCCCTTTTCATCCATGATGAGACTGTTGCCGTCGAAGACGAGTTCGTCCTGGCCGCCGACCAGGTTGCAGAAGGCAAAGACGGCGGCATTGTCCGCGGCTCGGGTGGCCACCATCCTTTCCCGGACTGATATCTTCCCGGTATGGAAAGGGGAAGCGCTGATGTTGATGATAAGCTCGGCGCCGCTGTAGGTCTGTGAAGCCGCGGGACCTCCTTCGTACCAGACGTCTTCGCAGACCGTCACGCCGATGTTGATGCCGCCGATGACGTACACCGGGCTGGATTCGCCGGCACGGAAATAGCGGTTCTCATCGAAGACGCCGTAGTTCGGCAGGAAGACCTTGTGGTAGGTGGCGATGTGCGCGCCGTCATGGAGTATAGCCGCGGCATTGTAGATGTCCTGGTCGGCATCGACGAACCCGGTAACCACGGTCATTCCCTGCGTCGCTTCCGTGATTTTACAGAGGGCTTTGATGTTCTCCGCGATGAATTGCGGCTTGAAGAGCAGGTCCTCGGGTGGATATCCGCACACTGCGAGTTCCGGAAAAACGAGGATGTCCACACCCGAGGACCGGGATTCTTCAATCGTCTTCAGGATTTTACGCTGGTTACCGGCAATGTCCCCCACGGTCGTGTTTATCTGCGCCAGCCCGATTCGCACCCGGCGCGTTTCCGGTGAGGACGTCATACCAGTCAGCCTCCTGTATCCAGCTTATAATATGGGCAGATACCGGTTCAGTTCGTATTCGGTGACCTGGGTCCGGTATTCGTTCCATTCTATCTTCTTGTTCTCGATGAACGCTTCGAAGGTATGATCGCCGAGCGCTTCCCTGACGATCTTGCTGTTCTCGGCCAGGACAATGGCTTCATCCAGGCTTCCCGGCAGCGTGCCGATGTTCCGGGACTTTCGTTCGTCGGCGCTCATTTCGTAGACGTTCTCTTCCACCGGTTCCGGCGGCAGGTGATTGTTGCTGATGCCTTCCAGGCCGGCGGCCAGCATCACGCTGAATGCCAGGTACGGGTTGCAGGCGGGGTCCGGGGAGCGGAATTCGATGCGGGTGGCTTTCTCGCGGCCGGGACGGTATTCCGGTACGCGGATGAGGTCCGACCGGTTGCGCCGCGCCCAGGAGAGATAGACCGGGGCTTCGTAGCCGGGGACGAGCCGCTTGTAGGAATTGACCCACTGGTTGCAGACCGCGGTTATCTCCGGAGCGTGCTTGAGCAGGCCGGCGATATAGTTTTTGGCTTCTTTAGAGAGGTTGTAATCATCATTGGCGTCAAAGAACGCGTTTTTGTCGCCCTTGAAGAGGGACTGGTGGACGTGCATGCCGCTCCCGTTGGCGCCAAAGATCGGCTTGGGCATGAAGGAGGCGTAGATGCCGTTTCTCATGGCGACTTCCTTGACCACGAGGCGATAGGTCATCACGTTATCGGCCATGGTGAGAGCGTCCGTGTACCGCATGTCGATCTCATGCTGGGAATCGGCGACCTCATGGTGGGAGTACTCAACGCCGATGCCCATCTTCTCGAGCTGGATAACGGTATCGCGCCGCCATTCGATGGCGGCATCACGGGTGGTCAGGTCGAAGTAGCCGCCGCGGTCGAGGACCTCGGTGGTCGGCTGGATCGGGTCCGGCTGGCCGTCTGCTCCGGTCTTCAGCTTGAAGTAAAAGAATTCAAGTTCCGGGCCGACGTAGAACGTATACCCAAGGTCCGCCGCCTTTTTCAGGTTCCTGCGGAGGACATACCGGGGGTCTCCCTCGAAGGGCTGGCCGCCGGGACGGAGGATATCACAGAACATGCGGGCCACGGAGCGGTGTTCCGGCGGGCTCCAGGGAAGCAGGCACCAGGTGTTCGGGTCCGGCATGGCGACCATGTCGCTTTCATCGATCCGGGCGAATCCCTGGATGGACGAACCGTCGAACCCCATGCCTTCGTCGAGGGCCCCTTCGAGCTCTTCAACAGTGATTGCAAAGCTTTTCAGACTGCCCAGGATATCGGTGAACCACAACCAGATGAACTTGACATCGTGTTCTTTGGCCATTTTCAGGACATATTCTTTCGCTTCTTCTCTGCTTCGGTTGACCATACAAACCTCCAAATTTATTAAGACCCGGGCAGAGGATCAACAGCGGCCTGTCAATCTACTACCCATATTATAGAGATGTTAACTCCGGTGCAACAAACTACACCGCGGCCTCGTTCCTATCACCGGTCCTTACCCTTACCACCATTTCCACCGGGCTGACGAATATCTTGCCGTCGCCGGTCTCCCCGGTCCGGGCGCTGCGGACAATGGCGTCGATGACCGGGGCCACGTCCGGGTCCAGCACGACGAGCTCTATTTTTATCTTGGGCAGGAGGTCTACCCGGTATTCCCCGGCGCGCCCCTGCAGCGTGATGCCCTTCTGCTTGCCGCGGCCGCTGACCTCGCTGACCGTCATGCCCCAGTAACTGGCTTTTTCAAGGGCCGCCTTGACGGCGGAAAATTTTTCCTCACGAATGATCGCTTCTATTTTCTTCATTTCAACAACCCTCCGTAGGCCCTCTCGCCGTGCTGGGCCAGGTCGAGGCCGATGGTTTCTTCAATGGGTTTCACCCGCAGGCCGATGGTGACATCGATCAGCTTCCCGATAGCCCAGGTGATGGAGAAGGCGAATACCGCCACCACCAGCACGCTCAAAGCCTGTATCCCGAGCTGGCCCCAGTTGCCCTCGATCACTCCGCTGAAACCCCCCACGGAACTGCTGGCGAAGATGCCGGTTGCCAGGGCGCCCCAGATACCGCCGGTACCATGGACCGCGAAGACGTCTAACGAATCATCGAAGTGAAGTTTTTCTTTCATGAAGACGATGCCGTAGTACCCGATGAAGGACACCACGAAGCCGATGGCGATGGCGGACAGCGGCGTGACGAACCCTGCCGCCGGGGTGATAGCGACCAGGCCGGCTACCGCGCCGGTCACCGTGCCGAGCAGGCTGGGTTTACGGTGCAGCCAGCTTATCATCATCCAGGTGAACGCCGCCACTCCCGCGGCCAGGTTAGTGGTTACGAAGGCGTTGGCCGCCAGGCCGTTGGCGCCGAGCGCGCTGCCCGCGTTGAACCCGAACCAGCCGAACCAGAGCAGGCCGGCCCCGAAGATCGGAAGAGCGTCGTGTAGGGAAAGAGTGTAGGATAGGGTGTAG
>CAZQQL010000068.1:0-17502 GCA_964595455.1 uncultured Dehalococcoidaceae bacterium | reverse complement strand
AATTCACGCCGGACGCCGTTGATGGCCTCGTCCCGTTCCATCTGGATCTCATGGCGGGCGCGCTGAAGGATGGCATCCGCCTGCTGGCGGGCCTCTTCCTGGGCTTTCGCCTTCATTTCCTCACCGGCTTTCAGGGCGCGGGAGATACGTTCCTGGCCTTCCCGGCTGGCTTCTTCGAGCTGCAGCCGGACTCGGTCTTCAGCTTCCGCGGACTGCTGCCGCACGCTCTCCGCTTCTTCCAGACTTTCCTTGATGCGCCGGGAGCGTTCGTCCAGCATCCTCATGAGGGGCTTATAAGCAACAGCCCGTAACAGCAGCAACAGGATGATGAAGGTCACGAACTGCGTGACCAGAACTGCCGGGTTTATCCCAAGTCCTTCAACTAATCCTTCCACAATTCCTCCATATGGCCTGCCCCTGTAAGCTCAATACACATACAGAGCGGCCATTCCGGGTCCCGTTCCAGTTCCGCAGGTTACTGGGACAGGAACACCCAGGTTACCACGGCCATGCCCACCAAAACCCCGATGACCATTACCGCGGCTACAATGACTGCTATGAATGCAGGTAATCCTTCATTTTCCATGATAGTACTACCTCTTTACAGCAGCGCCAGGATGATAGCGATAATAAGCGCATAGATACCGATGGCTTCAGCGAAGGCGATAGCGACGATCATGTTGGTCTGAATAGCGCCCTTCGCTTCCGGGTTCCGTGCCAGGCCCTGCATGGCGCCGTAACCGAGAATACCGATACCGATGCCCGGCCCGAGCGCACCAAGGCCGATCGCCAAACCCGCTGCCAGTACTTTTAATCCTTCTGGATCCATGCTAGTTTCCTCCTATCGTGATAAAAAACCTATATTTTCTTATGCGTGTTCTTCTTCATGCGGCGTGACGGCCGAGCTGGCGAACACGAGCGTCAGACCGGCGAAGATGAAGGCCTGGATGACCCCAACGAACAGTTCAAGCCCGTAGAAAATAAACGATAACGCCAGGGGAACGAGGTAGCCGATGATGAGCAGGAGGATTTCCCCGGCCGTCATATTGCCGAAAAGACGAAATGAGAAACTGACGATCCTGATGAATTCACTGAGCGCTTCCAGCGCTCCGACGAATACGTTAATCAGTCCGTTGAAAACGCCGCCCAATCCTTCCTTGAACTTCCCGGTGAATATCTTGCCGATGCTCTTGAAGAGCGGGCCGAAATTGAGGAACTTCTTGAGATAACCGGGGCCGAGGGACTTGAACCCATAAAATTCAACGAAGACGAACGATACCAGGGCTATGGCCAGCGGTGTATTGATGTCAGTATTGGCGCCCCGAAGGAGTTCGTGGCCGTCTATCAAGACCGAGCCGAAGCCCGGAATCAGGCTCAGCCAGGCGTTCAGCAGCACATAGAGGAAGATGGTGATGACGACGGGGAAGAACTTCCTGCCGTTCTTTTCTCCGGCGAGTGAGACACAGAAATCGAGGATGTACCCGAGGACTCCTTCAAAAGCTCCCTGGACCCGGCCAGGAATGAGTTTCATCCTGCGGGTGATCAGGAAGCTGCCGACGACGAGGACGATGACGGTCAGCCAGGAAGCCAGGAGGGAGTTGGTAATGGGCAGTCCGAGGACCTCAAAAAGTACCGGCGCGGGAAGGTGGACCTCCGGCTCAGAGATGGGAATCCAGGACGGAAAATCGATCTGGACAAACTCACTGCCGATCGGCCCGGCAAAAAACCCGACGAATACGAGTACCAGAGCGATAGCGGCGATGAGAATCAGTTTCCAGCGAGCCAGGCCGCGTTTCCGTGGAGCGGTCAAGAGCGGTTCTCCTTGTTATCCTTGTGATTCATAAACGGACGTATCATACGGTAGACGCCAAACCCGGCCAGCAGCAGTCCCAGGAACAGTCCCGCGACCATGAGCCACGGCCTGGTTCCGAACCTGCCATCCAGCCAGAGACCGCCGCCGGCGCCCAGCAGGATGCAGACGACGATAAAAAATCCGATCCCGGTCAGTCTCAGGGCAGCGCCCCAGTCTATCATGGCTTCTGACCAAACGATACACTGTATGATAGCAAGTTTCCTGCGGCCGGGTCAAACCTGCTAGCTTAAGCGGATGGTGCTAGTACCAGAGGTCCATTAAAGGCGCTTTCCGCTCATCGGGAACGATCCGAAGTTGCCGGTTTTTACCTCCCCGGATATCGTATCTCCGGTCACCGTCGCATCCACCACGAGCCTGATCTTTCCCAGGGGACTGCCGATGGAGGTCTCGAAGGCGACAGACTGGCCGTTGACCGTCCCTCCGGAAAATTCGTTTTTTCCCATCTGCGCGTCCAGTTTACCGCTCAGTTCCGTACCGGAAGAGACCAGTGTAAGTTTGCCTTTCATTTTCCCGATGGGTGAGTTCACCTCGACATCATAAGTTCCGTCAACGGGCATATGCCGTCCTCCAGATTGAATTCGGTCGAGAGCAGGATTCCTTACACGTTACTACCGGGAACGGAAAGAGTCAACCCAGGCAGGAAGAGGAGAAATCGAGCCGGTACAATAACGGATAGAGCGGGCCTTCCGGCCCGCTCTCGGGATTCAGGTTACGGCGCTTTCCGCAAAATCAGGCAATGCTAGGACTTGCGGTTATCGAAGTCGTCGAGGTCAAGGGTATTGATGAAATCATAAAAAGCGGACATCTTTTTCTTCATTTCATCATCGGTGATCATCTTGCCGCCCTTGGTCTTCACGTCTTCCCGTTCGTCGAAGATAGGTTTACCGGTCTCACCGTCGAGGAGGATGCCGGCCTTCTCCAGGACGGATTCGTCCGCGTAGATAGGCACACCGGTGCGCACTGCCAGCGCCAGGGCGTCCGAGGGACGGGAGTCCACCTCGACCAGTTTGCCGTCGAAGTCCAGCATGATCTTGGCAAAGAACGTATCGTTCTTGAGGTCGTTGACGAGGATAGAGCTTACCTGGGCATCGAGGGTTTCGATAACCGAGTTGAGCAGGTCATGGGTCAGGGGCCTGGGGACGGAGACACCCTGAAGCTTAACAGCGATGGCGTCCGCCTCCGCCGGGCCGATCCAGATTGGCAGGTAACGGTCGGAGACCTTTTCTTTCAGGATCACTACCCGCTGGTAATTCATCAGACTAACGCGTATGCTGTCAATCGTCATTTCAATCATTTATCTTCTTTTTCCTCCCCTAAACTCAACCATCGAGTAAATTCTAACCCCTCTATCCGAGGCTGTCAAATAACGGCTTACCTTAGTATTCAGCCTCACAAGCGTCTTTTCCATCCGGTGCAGGCGGCAGTTAACGCAACCATCCTTGCCAGCCGGGAAAGGAAGGACCCACAGGCGCTGATTTTTCGCAAAACGTACCGGTTCATAAGAACCCTTCTACGTCCTTCTTAACCTTTTTCATACGCAACAGCTACTCCGTTACGCAGAAACACGGTTGACACCGGCGTCATATCTGCGTGGTATAATGGGAATTGGGCTTACTCACGAGTTCTGCTCCACAAAGGTCATGATTCAATAATAATAAACGGAGGTTTCCATCATGAAGCAGACCCACAAATCAGTGGTCTGGTTTAACGAAGTTAACAAAGAGGACATACCCCTGGTCGGCGGCAAGGGGGCCAATCTCGGAGAGATGACCGGCGCCGGCATACCCGTGCCACAGGGGTTTATCGTTACCGCCTCCGCCTATTTTGACTTTGTTGAAAAGACCGGGATCAGGGGCAAGATCAAGGCCCTGCTTGATCCTGTGGACGTTCATGACAGCCGCCAGCTCCAGGATGTAGCCGCCCAGGTCCAGGATGTCATCAAGCAGGCGCCGATGTTGCCGGAACTGGCGAAGGAAATAGAAGCCGCCTACCTGAAGATGGGCGATGGTCTCGTGGCGGTTCGTTCCTCCGCGACCGCCGAGGACCTGCCGGAAGCTTCCTTTGCCGGGCAGCAGGCGACCTTCCTCAACGTCGAAGGCGCGGCGGACGTCGTCAAGGCCGTGCAGGACTGCTGGGCGTCACTCTTCGGGGCGCGCGCTATCTTCTACCGCCAGGAGCAGGGCTTCGAGCACTTCAAGGTCGGCATCGCCGTACCGGTGCAGCGCATGGTACAGTCCGAGGCCGCCGGCGTGATGTTCACCGTCGAGCCTAATACGAGCGACCTCTCCAAGATCACCATCGAGGCCGTGCTCGGCCTCGGAGAGATGATCGTCTCGGGCGATGTCACCCCGGACCACTACCTGGTGGACAAGAAGAGTGAAACGATCATCAAGAAGGAAATCAAGAAACAGGAATGGAAGATGGTCAAGGCGGGCAAAGGGCACGCCGAAGCCAACATCAAGATAGACCTCACCCCCCAGGAACAAGCCTCCCAGAAAATCTCCGACGAAGAAATCATCACCCTTGCCAAGATCGGCAACAAGCTCGAAAAACACTACGGACACCCGCAGGACGTGGAATGGGCGCGGGAAGACGGCAAAATATACATCGTGCAGACGCGCCCGGTAACGACCATCAAGGCCACCGCCGCCGCCGAACACCTCATCGATGCGCCGGTGCTGCTTTCCGGCGCCGCCGCCAGTCCCGGCGTGGCTTCCGGCCCGGTCAAGATAGTCCCCGACCCCTCCATGATCGACAAGGTGCTTGAGGGCGACGTACTGGTAGCAGAGATGACGACCCCGGACTTCGTGCCGGCGATGAAGCGTGCTTCCGCCATCGTCACGGACCGCGGCGGCCGCACGGCCCATGCCGCCATCGTCTCCCGCGAACTCGGCATCCCCTGCGTGGTCGGCTCGGAAACCGCAACGTCCATCCTGAAGGACGGCCAGGTCATCACCGTGGACGGTTCTTCCGGCAAGGTGTACGAAGGCAGGATAGAAGTCGCCACCGATGTCAAGATACGCGCCCGCGGCGAGGTCGTCACCCGGACGAAGCTGCTCGCCAACCTGGCGCAGCCGGACATCGTGGACCGTGTCGCCAACCGCGACGTGGACGGCATCGGCCTGCTCAGGGCCGAGTTCATGGTAGCGGAGATCGGGGAGCACCCCAGCTACATGATCGAACAGGGACGCGGCCACGAATTCACCGAGAAGCTCGCCCATGAACTGATGAAGTTCGCCAAGGCGTTCCACCCCCGCCAGGTCGTCTACCGGACCAACGACTTCAAGTCCAACGAATACAAGTCTCTCAAGGGCGGCGAAAAGTACGAGGAAGACGAAGAGAACCCGATGATCGGGTACCGCGGCGCTTCCCGCTACATCACGGACATCGCCACGTTCAAGCTGGAACTGGCGGCCATCAAGAAGGTCCGCGAGCAGTACGACAACCTGTGGGTCATGATACCGTTCGTGCGGACCGTGCCGGAACTGCAGCGCACCGTCAAGATCATGAACGAAGAGGGCCTCAAGAGTTCCGCGAACTTCAAGATCTGGATGATGTGCGAGATACCTTCAAACGTCATCCTGCTGGACAAGTTCCTGGACGTGGGCATCGACGGCGTATCCATCGGGTCCAACGACCTGACGCAGCTGACTCTCGGCATCGACCGGGACAGTTCCAAGCTGGCGGAGACATTCGACGAGCGCAACGAAGCCGTGATGATGTCAATCGAAAAGGTAGTCAAGACGTGCAAGGCGCGGGGCGTGACCTGCGGTATCTGCGGCCAGGCGCCGTCCGTCTATCCGGAGATCACCGAGAAGCTGGTGGAGTGGGGCGCGACGTCCATCTCCGTCAGCCCGGACATGATCGACAAGACGCGGGACATCATTGCCGCCGCGGAGAAGAAGCTCGGCGTGTAGTTGCTCACCAAATCAAGTGTTTCACCCAGGGCGGGTCTTTGACCCGCTCTTTTCTTTTGTTCTCGACACGGGGCATCGCCTCCCATCCTTCTTATGACGCAGTTCAGGACAGGCGCTCACCCACGGTCTGTCCTTCTTCCGTCAAGGGAATATCAGCGATAATCCAGGTCCCTGTGCCCGGGGCGGATTCTATCCTCAAGGTTCCGCCGAGGATGCCGATACGCTCCCTCATGCTGGCCAGGCCGATCGATTTCCGGGATATGCCGGAAGGATCGAAACCTCGGCCGCTGTCTGATATCTCAATATGGAGCGAACCGTTTTTCCTTGCTACGCTAACGCCGGCCTCAGCAGTTTGCGCATGCTTGGCAATATTGTTGAGGCTTTCCTGGATAATCCGATAAACAGCGGTCTTCAAGTTCCCATCGCGAACATGGTCGGTGACGTTGTACCGGAAATCGACGTGAATCCCGGTACGCTGGCTGAACCGGTCGATGAGCCATTCCACCGCCGGATAGAGCCCCAGGTCATCCAGTACCCCGGGCCTCAGGTTGAGGGACATTTCTCTGACCTGGGCGATGACTTCATTGAGTGTGGACTGGGCTTCCGCCAGCCGTGGGTCCCCGCGAGGGGTCTTCAAGACCCCATCGACAAGCATCTTGGTCATGATGAGCGATTGGGCGATCTCGTCGTGCAGTTCCCGGGCTATTTCCCGGCGTTCTTCTTCCTGGGCTTGTACCAGCCGGTATGACAGTTGCTGGAGCTGGAGTCTCATCTTGTTGGCTTCGGCATAGAGCCGGATGTTTTCCAGTTTTACGGTTATCTGGGTGAGAAACGATTGGACGATTTTCTTTTCCTCTTCGGAATACGGTTTGCGGTCTTTCTTCGGCCCGAGCAGGATCAGGCTGGCGAACTGCCCCGTGGACATCAGGCCGGGAACGGCAAGGTCCGTCTCCAGCAAGTTGATGACGGCCCTCTCCCTTCCCATGAACTGCGGCAGGAGTTCCAGTTCGTACCTGGAGGTCGGCCTGCCGCGGGCCGCAAGCGTTTTCATGAGGGGGCTCTGAATATCGAACATGACAGCGCCGGCGTGGGCGCCGTTGGTGCTGAATCCCATGACCAGGTTCTGTCCGTTACTGTCCGGGAGCAGCAGGTAAGCCCGGGGGACATGAAGGGCCCTGGCAAGTAACCGGACGATCTGCTCTCCAAGGGCTTCCTCTGTCACGCTGTAGGCCTTCTGACCCAGCAGTTTCAGAGCTTCAATGTATGAGTAGCGGTCCCGGTAATACAACCTGTTCACCAGGCGGTCGAAGAAGGTCCAGATGATGGGCAGCGCCATGATCTCCGCCACCAGGATAACGACATGGTACCAGCGCGAGAAAATGTTGTCACCTGAGATAAGGAGGAAAGAGATGAAGCTGATGAGTAAGAGCGCGGCGGCGGTCAGGGCGTAGACTGCGCTCCGCCTCAGGACGAAGTGAATATTGAACAGGTTGTATTTGAGGATGGAGACCGTGGTCAGGCCGGCGAAGACGATACTACCGATAACGAAACCGGGGTAGAGGGGCAGATTGAAAACGGGCAGGATATCAAAAAGGCCGCCGACGTCGAGGATGATGATACCCGCCATGATATACAGGATGCGGGACCGCTCAATCGGGTCCGGCGAATTCCGGCGGTAGCGATAGAAATTCATCAGGGCGAGAAAGCTCAATACCTGGACCAGTACCAAACTGGCCGGCATCAACGGCCCCATCACCGGGGCGTACCCGTAACTTAGAAGCTGCATGTCCCGGACAAACAAATCAGTGAATGCCAGCGGAAGAGACAGCACTGTCAGGCTGTATAACAACGGTATCAGCCAATGGCGTTTCCGGTTAGCGGTATACCGCAGGGAAAAATGGTAGAAAGAGGCGGCGACCAGCAAAATGACCGGCATCAGCAGGCGTTCCCAGAGCAGGGCGCTCGCGGTATCCGGACTGGAACGCATCAGGTAAATGAGAAAGCCCCAGATCCCCAGAGAACCAAGTACCAGCAGGTATAGACCGCTTACCTGGGGTTGGCGGTTTCTGTTAACAGCCACAACCGCCGCCAGGCCGAAAGAGAACACAGCCTGAAGGATGGGTAAAAGCAGATACGCACTCATTACATGACTTGCGTCAATTCCTTTATCACGTGGGGACCAGCGTTCATGTGAGGCGGCTTGAGGTGGGCCAGGTCGGCCCCTTGTTCCCGTCGCTTTTCATAGTAGCGCCGGAAACTCCCGCGCTCGATAATGTGCAGGTCGAGCGGCTTCATGCCGAGCATCGACTCTAAATCCGCATAATCGGGATTCAGAACGCGAAGCTCCGTGCTGATGCGGTCCGCCAGCTCCGGCGCATCAACGGCCTCTTTCAGTTCGATATAGAGACCGAGCACCGGCTGGGAATCGATGAATTCCTTACGCACGCACCAGTCTTCGAACTTCACGCCGGTATTCACGACCGCCTGCCAGATGGTCTTCTCATCCAGCCTCGCGAAGCTGGCGACGTCGATGATGTCATCCGCCCTGCCATCGAAGATCATCTGCGGCAGCCTGATACCGGTCTCATGCTCATCCCTGCTGACGATTTTCACAAGGTCTCCCAGTCGGTATCTCAGGAACGGCATACCATGGAAGCTCGTGATGACCAGTTCATATCTCTCGCCCGGGCGTACCTGGTTGAGGAGGACGGTTTTCGGTTTGTAGCCGGGGTCCCGCCGGCTCCTGAGCCATTCTTCTTCCGGGATGAACTCGAAGAAGACCGAGTGCGGGATGAACGTCATGCCCCTTTTCTTCCAGGACTGGACGGCCATGATGCCCGTTTCGGTGGCGGCATAAAGCTGGAGGGGTTCGGCACCCCAGTAGTGGACCAGCCTGTCCCGGTAGATACCGGTATCCATGCCGTAGGAAATGAGGCCCTTGAGCGGCCAGAGGTCTTTCGGAAGAAGAGGCCGCTTTTCCCGGAGCGCGCGGGCTTTAGCGAGGACGAGGCGCCAGGCAGCGCGGGGGTTGGAGAAAAGGCTGAGGTCCATTTTCCCGCGCCCGTTACTTTCTTCGAACTGCTCTCCCAACTTCACGAGAACGCTGGAGAGCGAGCTCAGGATATCAACCCCTTTGCCCAGCGCTTCCCGGAAACCTTCCCGCGTCCTGGCTTCAAACGATTTCTGGTCCGTCGAGGTAAGGTCAGGCATGTAATTGACCTCAAGGAACTTCGGTACATTGCGGGCGTAGTAACCTACCCCGTACGGGACGGGAGGCAGGTTATGCAGTATCCTCATGCCGTTCCGGACATTGACCTCTCCCCTCCGGTCAGCGCTGGCCAGTATGCCGGCGGTTATCACTATCCGGGATGTGACATCAAGGTACTCACCGGTAAAGGGGACCCACTTCCTGTCGCCGCCGTGCCCGGAGGTGCAGGCCCAACAATATGGTTCCTGGTCCAGGACGGAACCGTTCCGGCAGCCAAAGAAGGGTGCATAGTCACAATACCTGGTCAGCGGAACGGTGCTGCGGAATTCAGCGACGCTGCGTGGTTTACGCCGTAAAAAATTGCGGCCCAGCTTGGTGCGGAAGGCCATCTCCAACTGTTCCATGAGCAATTGAGACTGGATATCCTGGAATTCATTTATTCCCAGGTCCAGGAAACCGCAGTACTTTTTCCAGATAACATCTGGGTTGCCGTTGAGAAAGACTTCATCAACCATGTTGCTTTCACTTACCTCGGATAGGCAGGGTATTATAGCCTCATTATAACAAACGAAATCACGAGATAAATGGTGAAACATGGAGAAATCCGGTGCGATGGTGTGAAATTCCCGTATTACCTAGGCTGCATCTATGTAATTGCCTATAAGTAATGCGGAGACGGTATTTCCGCCGCTGACTGGGTATTGCGGAAAAAGGGGCCCACTACGCCGCGGCTTTTTCCGGGAATACCGGCGGCTTGAGGAAGAGGAAGATGAGCGTTGCCAGCCCCAGCAGGACAGCAAAGGTCAGGAAGGCGGCGGAATAGTCACCGGTGGTATCGTAGACCCAGCCTGCAAAAATGGGGGCAAGCAACCCAAGGGGAGCATTGATGAACATGCCGACGCCCAGGATCGAAGCAAAGGCTTTCCTGCCGAAGAACCTGCCGCCCATGGACAGCCGCAGCGGCGTGACCGCCCCGTTCCCGAAGCCGACCAGGATGAGTAGCACGTAGGCGGTGAAAACGCTCTGGTGGAACAGGAAAACACCCAGGCCAAGCGTCTGCAGGAACACGGACAGGGCGGCGATGTATTTCAGCCGGTCCTTGGAAAAACGGTCCGCCAGGAAACCGGCGAAGAACCGGGAAGGAATGGCGAAAAATATCAGCATGGAAAGCATAGCGCCGGCCATCGTCTCCGAGATACCCATGTCCGTCAGGAACGGAACGACATGGACGGAGAAGCCGCCCCAGACGAGGATAGAGCAGGACCAGGCGAACAGCATCAGCCAGAAAGCGCTCGTTTTCAGAGCCTGCCTGAGGGTGAACTCGTTTTCCTGCAGGCTCTGAGCGTATTCCCGCCCGGCGGCCATCATGTCCGTCTTGCCGGGGCCGGCTTCCTCGTTCTGCAGACGATAGCCGTCCGGGAGGTAGCCGTAATGCTCCGGGCGCCGGGGCTTGACGCACAACATGATAAGCGGGATGCCCAGGGCCATGACGACGGCCCAGATCAGGCAGGTGCTGCGCCATCCCTGTGACGCGACGAGCCAGGTCACGACAGGGACGACGGCGATCTGGCAGATACCGATGACGGTAAAGCGTACGCCGAACGCCAAGCCCCGTTTGGCGACGAACCAATCGCTGAGGGCCTTATCGAGGGCGATGGTCAAGGCCAGGTTCTGGCCGATACCGATGAACACGCCCCAAAAAACATAGTACTGCCACGGCGACTTCGCGTAGTTCATGAGGGCAAGACCGGCGACGACGAAGCCGATGCCGGCGACGATGACCCACTTGGGGCCGTACCGGTCCGAGAACCAGCCGGTGAGGGGGCCTTCGATCCCTCCCTGCATCCGGGCGATGCCGGTCGCGACGGAAGTAGCTGCCCGGGAGAGGCCCAGTTCTGCGGCAAGAGGTTTGAAGAAGACCGAAATGCCCTGCCCGACGAATCCCACGCCGAGGCCGGAAACCACGGCGGTGATGATGACCATCCACCAGCCGGGATAGGTGCGGGCGGCCCGGGCATAGATGCTGGACTTCGACGGAGTAGGAACGTTATTCATGGGCTTCCATACCAGAAATACGGTACAGCATTGTACCCCTGACGGAGAGGTTTAGGCAAACACCGGCTTTTACGCTGGTAAACTCTGGTACACCGCTTCCGTGACAGGCGTGGAAACGCCAAGGGCGGTCCCTTCTCTGATGATCGTACCGCCGAACAGGTCTCCCTCATTACGTTTTCCGGCTTCGACATCGCGCTGGAAGGACGTTTTGGTGTCCCAGGGAAAGGAGGAAGCCTTCGAGAGCGACCGTTCGACAATATCCCCCGGCAGGCGGACGTGTTTCTTTCCGGCGATACCGGCGATCTCCCGCATGATGTCCGTTACCTGTTTTCGCAGTCTTTCATCTTCCATGATCCCTCCGAGCGTACTCCCGGAAGCGGCTGACACCAGCCCGAAGGCAGCGATGAACATGTACTTCTCCCAGATGGCTGGAGAAGCATCATCCCGCCAGTCCAGCGGCAGTCCCACTGTCTTGAACAAATCGGTAACGGTGTTGCCGGAGTACCCGGGGTTCCGGGAGTCTTTACCGCAAATGATTACACCACCGCCGCCATTCTGGCTGATGACGCCCGGCGCTTCTATATGAGTACCCAGGTAAAGACAGCCGGGGAGAACAACCCCGTTTTGTAAATCGGTCCTGATGCGTTCGCCGATATCAACGCCATTTAACAGTGGCAGGATAATTGTCGTGTCACGTACGCGGGTCCTGATACTGCCAACGGCGCTATCCAGATCGTAGGCTTTGACACAAAGCAACAGCAGGTCGAGATCCGGCAATCGCGCAGTATCATCCAACGCCAGAGCAGGACGTGCGGAGATAACGCGTTCAGGAGTTTTTACCGTGATCCCGTCAGAAAGGATCTTTCGCAGGTGTTCACCGCGGGCGACGAAATATACTTCAAGACCGCAGGCTGGATGAGCGTTGATCCATTCCGCGATTCGGCCTCCGAAATATCCTCCAACACCTCCAACGCCAAAAACACAAATGCGCTTGATCTGAGGAAACTCGAGACCCATGCCACCGTCCTTCATCACGAATGGGACGATCAATCTTACCACGGGCGGGTCTTCAGATTCGTCATCGGTTCTTGACAGGAACGATATGCGGATATTATTATAAGTCTATAAGCATAAACTTATGAATATTGAAGAACAGGCCGCCCTTTTCAGCGCGTTATCCGACCCTACGAGGTTACGGCTGCTGCAGATTCTTTCCCGGCAGCAGCCGCAGGGCGCGCTCTGTGTTAACGGGCTGGCGTTCCGCCTGGGGGTTACGCAGCCGGCGGTCTCACAGCACCTGAAAGTGTTGAAGGACATCGGACTGGTAAAAGGCGAGCGAATGGGCTACCGGGTGCACTACTATATCGACCGGGAGAAACTCGAGGAGATCCGGGGCCTCGCCGCCGAGGCCTTGCGACTTGATGCACCGAATGAAGAGAACGTGGAGCTTCCCTGCTGCGGAGAGCCGGCAGAATCCCCTCAACCGTCAAAGGAGGAACACCATGACCTACAACAATATTAAGTGCGAAGCTTTAAAGGTGAACACGGAGTCCGGCGTCTGCCCGGGAGTCGCCAGGACCGCCCGCGGTGAGGTCAGTATCATCGGGGGCAGGACCCCGGCATCCCCCGGCATCTGCGTCCAGGCGATGAGCGCCATCAGCCCGATGAAGCTGGCGATGTCCCTGACGGATAAAATGGACTGGGAAACGAAGGACCATTTTGACGTCGTATGCCCGCATGGGTTCGTTACCTTCCGTCTTTCCCGGGCAGAATAATCCGGATATGAACGAAGTAATAACAGAACGAACTCCCGCACCCGCGATCAGGGTCCAGGACATACGAAAATCATTCGGGACGGTCAAGGCAGTGAACGGCATCAGTTTCCAGGTGGAACAGGGGGAACTGTTCGGTTTTTTGGGACCGAACGGCGCCGGGAAGACCACGACCATCAATATATTGACCGGCCTGGCCCGTGCGGAGACGGGGAACATCGAACTCGGAGGAATCGACTGCACGAAGAACCCCAAGGCGGCCCAGCACCTCATCGGTACGGTACCGGACGAGAGCAACCTGTACGGAGAACTCAGCGGCTTCGATAACCTTTCATTCTGCGGGGCGCTGTACGGCCTGCGGAAAAAAGAACGGGAAGATCGCGCCCGTGAACTGCTGGAACTCTTCGGCCTGGCGGAGGCTGCCGGACGCAAATTCGCCGGGTATTCCAAGGGGATGAAAAGAAAACTCACCTTCGCCGCCGGCATCATTCACCGGCCGCCGATACTGTTCCTGGACGAACCGACAACCGGCATCGACGTGGCGAGCGCGCGCCAGGTGCGCCAGATCATTGCCGGTCTGCACAAGCAGGGCACGACGATTTTCCTGACCACCCACTACATCGAAGAAGCCGAACGGTTGTGCCAGCGCATCGCCTTCATCGTCAAGGGAAAAATCGTCCGGACCGATCGTACGGCGGACCTGCTCCAGCCCGTCCAGGGAAAGCACGTCCTCTTCCTGCAAGTGGAAGAAATGCCCCCTTCGCTGGTGGAAGAAATAGCGGGAACGTTCAGCAGGTATGCGTTCGATCCTGCCGGAGAGAACTCATTGAAGATCGAGTCCGATGACATTATCGATATTGCCCCTCTTACCCGGTTCCTGGAAGAACGCGGCGTACGGGTACTGGAAGCGCGCCGCCATCTGCCATCCCTGGAGGACGTATTCGTGCAGGTAACGGGCATTGAGTCCGGACTCATGAAGCGTGAAAAAGAAAAAATGGGAGGCGGAGGCAACCGATGAAACGCTGGACGGCCTTCTGGAGCATCGTCGCCAAAGATATGCGGGCGTACTATCTCAAACCGCCGAACATCAGCTGGGGCATCATCTTCCCGCTGGCCTGGACAGGCATGTTCTTCATCAGGTCCGGGCGGGGGCTGGACAGCATCATCGACCTGCTGCCGGGAGTCATGACCATTGCGATTCTCTTCGGGACGACGTCCATGCTCTCAGTGACGATCACGTTCGAACGCCGAAGCCGTTCCTTTGAAAGGCTCCTGCTGGCGCCGATTTCACTGGAACAGTTGATGCTGGCCAAGACATCCGGGGCCATCTTGTTCGGGTTCATCAACGCTTTTGTCCCTCTGATAATAGCGGCGTTCCTGACAGACCTGTCCGGCATAGCATGGTCGCTGCTCGTGCCCGCGGTCCTGCTCATTGGCATCGTTTCCACGTTTCTCGGTCTGTTCATTGCGGTCTCGGTCAGCGAGGTCTTTGAAGCCCAGACCTTCTCCAATTTCTTCCGCTTTCCGATGATCTTCCTGTGCGGGCTGTTCTTTCCGGTCATGTCCCTGCCGGTCTTCCTCAGGCCGTTATCCTTCGTCCTGCCGGTGACGTACGGCGTGGACATGCTGCGCAACGCGGTAGGAACCGGGCAGATACTCCCGGCATATGCTAATGTGGTTATTCTCCTGGCGTTCTGCGCGGTTCTGTTCGGGTTGAGCCTGCACAATATCCGGAAACGATGGATAGCCTGAAACCATTACTGCCGCTGCCGTTTTATCCCGGCCTGCCGATAGCGATGCCGATGATGTCCCTGGAGATCGACGGGCCAAGGGGATCGCTCCAGCGATAATTCCTGGGAGCTCCGGATTCGTTCAGCCCGAAGTACATCAAGCCCTTGCCCACGCCGTCGGCTTCCCGTGTGTCCCGGTCATGACCGGACAGGGCGGCATCGACGACCAGCACGGAGTAGCCGATGTTATCGGCCGGCGCCGGTGTATCCACGATGATAAGGACGTGGTCGGAACCACCCGCCGGATTGCCCTCCTGCTGCTTATGCGTGATGACAATGATATCACCCGGCCGGGCGTTGGCCAGAGAGACAATGCGGCTCCATCCCCCGACAGGCGCCTTGGTCGAACCATTGAGCCCCATGAAGTAGTTGTAGTAATGCGACGGCCGGAGCGTTCCGTCCACGCCGTGCGTCAGTCTCGCGTAGTTATCAGGGGCGACCCGGCCCAGCACGTAGTTGACCAGGCTGGCGGCATCGAACCTGTAGGTCCCTTTAGACTCGCTGACGACAGGTTCCGTCTGGTAGCTTGTTTCCTTGAGATTATCGACGATCCTCAGCGATTCTCTGCAGATGCGTTTATCGACGGGTCCGTCCAGGCTGGATATGGTCCCGATGGAATCCTCCTCGGAATTCCCTATACCCAGCAGCGAACAACCGGTCAGAGGCATGATGAGGGCAAGTGATACCAGTGCTGCCAGCGTCATTAAAAAGAATCTGAAAAACTTCATGGGAACTCCTTGTAATGAATATCAGGATGCCAGGTACGGCCCTATTATAAGAGACAGCCGCTGTCCGCGGATGAGCCTACACGCGCAAATTAGGGGGGAAATATCTCCCTGAGACAATCACTGATTTGTTGACAAAGGATACCCGTAGCTAAAGTAGGGTTAAAGGCACGACCTACCGGGGGACCTCTACGAACCGAACTTCCGTACAGAAAAACCCAGCAGGTACAGAACACCACCGGCAACGAACATGGCCCAAAAAGTAAAGTACGGTATCTTATACCACCAGGGCCAGCCGACGGCTTGTTGAATAGCGAAATAAATGAAGACTCCGAACACCAGCGACAGGATGCCACCGACGAAATCCCACTTCCACCCGATAAAGGCGATGACAAGAAGCAGCGGAAACAAAATGATAGAACCACCCTGGAAGACGCCTACCGGGATGGAATTATCTACCCGTGTTGCGACAAGCCCTAAAGATAACGAGTAGACGACAGCGAGTATCGGAGCACCACTGGTCGCGATGCGTGATGTCCAGACAATTTTCTCAAAATGCCGCCAGAGATATGCCATTTATCACCTTTCTCGTCCCGACAAAATGATACGCTATCCGGGCCGGTATTCCAATAGCACCGTAGAATTTTTCATCGTTTTTATACTAATATGGAACTGAGGTATGGTAGAAAATTTACATATACGCCAGCGGCTTGAACAGCGGGAGACTGTCCTGTCTCCCTGGGCCATCCGGAGCCGTAACTCCAAAGGCCGCGCCAGGCCGGAAATACCGTCTCCGGTCCGCACGGAGTTCCAGCGCGACCGGGACCGAATCCTGCATTCCAAGTCCTTCCGGCGGCTGAAGCATAAGACGCAGGTGTTCATCGCGCCGCTCGGGGACCACTACGTGACCCGCCTTACCCACACACTGGAGGTCTCCCAGATAGCGCGGACGATCTCCCGCGCCCTCAATCTCAACGAAGACCTCACCGAGGCTATCGCCATGGGGCACGACCTGGGGCATACGCCGTTCGGACATACGGGGGAAGACGTCCTGGACGAGCTTTTTCCGATGGGTTTCCGGCACAACGAGCAGAGCCTGCGCATCGTGGAGCTGCTGGAGAACGACGGCAAAGGCCTCAACCTGACATGGGAGGTGCGAGAAGGCATCCTGCACCATTCCAAGTCCAGCGTCGGAGTTCTCGGCGAGGAATGGGGAGAGGTCGGGACACTGGAGGGGGAAGTTGTTAAGATCGCGGACATGGTGGCCTACATCAACCACGACATCGGGGACGCCATCCGGGCCGGCCTCATCGCGGACAGCGACCTGCCGAAAGAGGCTGTTTCCGTACTTGGAAAAGAGCATTTCCAGCGCATTGATACGATGGTCTCGGACATCATCGTCACGTCCTGGGACGACTGTAACCGTGCTATAATAGAGACGCGCCCGGTCATCCGGATGAGCCCGCCGGTACTGGCGGCGGCGGACAAACTGCGGGCGTTCCTGTTCGAGCGGGTCTACAACCCGAGGTCGGAGCAGGAAGAAGCCAAGAAGGCCGAGGAAACGGTCAGGACGCTCTACCGGTACTTCATCGCCCACGAGCGGGAAATGCCGAAGGAGTACCGGAGGCTGCAGGACTCGATAGCGCGCAGCGTGGTGGACTACATTGCCGGGATGACGGACCAGTATGCTTTGCGGGTGGCTGGGGAACTCGAGGGTTGAAAAGAACGAAACCCTCCCTGCCTCCCTTTCGAAAGGGAGGCGACAGAGCGGCGCGGCGGGTTCATTGGTGGCAACCCATGTTTGGATGAAGACTCCGAGGGATGGATTTTAAGTTCAGCTGTCTTAAGGAAGACGATGTGTGGATCGGGTGCCTGGAAGAATATCCTGATTACAAGACACAGGGATATTCTCTGGAGGAACTGAAAGAGAACCTGAGAGATATTTATGACGATGTAACGGATGGTTTGATACCCTATGGGGCGTAAGAGGGGCGAAGCCCCTCTTAAAAACATCCCCCTTCCTTTTCGAAAAGAAGGGGCAAGGGGATGGATTCCGTCTCTGAAGGTGAAAAAGACCATTCTTTGAACTTATTTCTAAGTGGATAGGTCAAGAAAACCAGATCGGAAGAGCACACGTCTGAACTCCAGTCACCGCTCATTAT
>CAZQQL010000067.1:0-17629 GCA_964595455.1 uncultured Dehalococcoidaceae bacterium | reverse complement strand
CCCACGACCATCGCCAAGGCCGTTGAAATACTCAGAAACGCCCGGCGCCCTCTCATCCTGGCCGGGGGCGGCGCGGCCAATGAGGACCTCCGGCAGGACATTACGAGCCTCGCGGAGTCCTTCAATGCTCCGGTATTGATGACCTCCGAAGGCCAGGGCGTCATCGATGTCCGGCACCCGCTCTATGCCGGTAATTACACGCTGTGGCAGCACCCCATTCTGAAGCTGGCCGACGCCGTCATCGTCATCGCCAGCCGCCTGAGGTCTTCCGGGAACTCCCACCTGGAACTGAGGCCGGACCAGAAGGTCATCCAGGTGGACCACGATTCCGACGAGTTCGGGCGGAACCACCGCATCGACCTCGGTATCAACGCCGACGCGTCCCTTGCTTTACGGGCGCTCCTGCAGGCTTGTGAATCACCATGCGCCAGCGACTGGAAACCGGAGGAGATAGCCGCCCTGCGCGACTCCGTCCGTCACAGACTGGTCCGGCTGGCCCCTTTCCAGACCAGCATACTGGACAGGATACACGCCGTGCTCCCTGAAGACAGCATCCTCGTGCCGGACATCACCAATATAGCCTACTGGTGTGAGATCGCCTACCCGGTCAGCCGGCCGAACACGTTCGTGGACTCCTCCTACTTCGCCACGCTCGGCTATGCCTTCCCGACCGCGCTTGGGGCGAAGGTCGGCAACCCGAACAAGCCGGTGGTGGTCATCTGTGGCGACGGCGGCTTCCCCTATGCTTCGACGGAACTGGCCACGGCCGTCCAGGAGAACATCAACGTCATCACTCTGCTGTTCACGGACGGGGCTTACGGCACGGTGACGGGCATCCAGAACCGGGAGTTCAGCGGGAGGCATATCGGCAACCGGCTGCATAACCCCGATTATGTCAAGTTTGCTGAATCTTTCGGGGCCGCCGGCATCAGGCTGGAGTCTCCGGAACAGATCGGGGAGAAACTCAAGGAAGCATTGGGCATGGACAAGCCAGTGGTCATCGAATGTCCGGTGCCGCAGCTCGATACTCCCTGGGACGCCCTGGCGGAAGATAGTGAATCCTTCTAGCCGCCCGTAACGCCTTTCCGGAGTTTCTTACCGGTTTTACAGTACCTGGTGAACGCTTTCCAGTTCAACCCGGTGTGTATCCCGGAAAAGATCACCATGAGTACGCTGATAAATATGTGCGCATGGCCATCGCTGTGCGACTCCACGATTCCGGTTATCAGCGAAAGCAGGACCAACACGGGCAGTCCAATCCCGACGATCCTTCTCATGTCAGTCGCTGCTTTCTTTTATGCTTATAGCTTGTTCAGGGCAAGCGGACACGCAATTCAGACAACCGGTACACTTTTCGGGCTCCCGGATGGCGCAGTGATGGTGAAACGGCATGTCAACCTTACCGCATACACCGTTCGGACAGACATCGATACACTGCCAGCAGGCTTTACAGGCCCGTGTGTTCAGAGTGATATGGGCAGTCGACGCGTGTCGTTCCTTTAAAAAATGCGGTTTCATACGGTCCTTTCCTCATCATGAGGATGATCGGCTAACGCCCGGCGGGCGACCTTGCCGGCTAAACAAGTCTTCAAGATGTTCAACGACTCCATGAGCCGGATGATGGGAACGGTGCCGGTCTTGTTTGATTGGTGCAATTTCCGGTGAATAACATCGTATTCACGCTCCACGCTCTTCAGGTAAAAACGGTACACCTCAAAATCGGCAGCTTCCAGGCCATACTTCCTGAGATCGGCTACAATCCGGCAGATACGTAAATCGAGGTCATTGTAATGGCTCCCCCGTCCCTTTCCTTCAGGCGTGATCAGACCGGCAGAGCCCAATACATCAATCTCAGCGACAGAAAGACCTGACTGTTCGACCAGTTCCTGCATGCCCAGGTTATCCTGTTCACTGATTTCAACAGGCTGAAACACGCTGTCAACAAAGGTCTCCATCTGTTGCAGATGTGTGGCATCCTCGCCTTCGTGACGGGACCTGGTAACGAGTTTTATAACGGACAACGGCAGGTATTTTCGCGTCTGCAGCTCCTTGATATAGCGGACATCATCGATGCATTGCCGGTCATAGTAGGCCATGTTACGGGCCGTCTTGACCGCGGGCGCTATCAGTCCTTCACGGCTGTAGAAATGAAGCGTCGGGATAGAGACACCCGTCTCACGGGAAAGCTCACTGATACGGATCAGGTCTTTTTTCCTGATTTCCTCGATACCCACAATATTAAGTATATAGTATTACTATATACTTGTCAATAAACAAATCAGCCCTTCGAGTACCCGCAATATTACCAGGGTTTAAGCGAGGTTTTTATGAAGGCTTGAAAACGTCCTTCTCGAACGAAAGCGTGGCGAAGAGATCGTCCAGGGTCTCGGCACGGCGGACAAGCTCCACGCTGCCGTCGGTACGCAGCAGGAGTTCCTGCGGTCGCGTCCAGCCATTGTAATTGCCGCCCATGGCCGGGCTATGGGCGCCGGTGTCGTGCTGGACCATGATGTCCCCGACATACGCCTCCGGCAGGCGGCGCTGGATGGCGAACTTGTCATTATTTTCGCAGAGCGGCCCGACCACATCCACTGTCTTTTCGTTTCCCTGCCGGGGCTTACCTTTGGGGTCGAGGACGGTGATGTGATGGTAGGCACCGTAGATGGCCGGCCGGGGATTGGCGCACATGGTGGCAGTATCGACGCCGACATACTCCCGGTACTTGCTCATCCGGTTGACCACCCGGGCGACGAGCGCGCCGTGAGGTCCCGTCATGTAACGACCGAACTCCGTGAACAGCTTCGGACGATAGCCGAGGTGTTCCACGAAATCGTTGATCAGGCTCTTCGCTTCCGAGGCGAAGGCGGGCAGGTCGAACGACGTATCCTCCGGCCGGTACGGGATCCCGACGCCGCCGGAAATGTTGAAGAACTCGAACACGATGCCGAGTTCATGCGTGACCCTTTCCATGACATCAAGGAGCATGCGGACGGTCTCCACCATATAGGTGTAGTTGCGCTCGTTGGAAATGACCATGGAATGGATGCCGAAACGCCGCGCGCCCCGTTCCCTGGCCTTGCGGTAGGCCTCGGTGACCTGGTCGTCCCGCAGGCCGTACTTGGCTTCCACGGGCACCCCGATGATGGCGTTGCCAGTTCGTTTTTCTCCCGGATTATAGCGGAAGCAGATAAACTCCGGGAACGCCTCCATCTTGTCGATAAAGGTTATGTCATCCAGGTTGAGGATGCAGCCGCCGTCTTCCAGCGCCAGCTTGATCAGCGAGTCCGCCGTGTTATTGGAGGAGAACATGATGTCCTCGCCGCTGAAGCCGTTATGCCTGGAAAGGACAAGCTCGGACGGCGAACTGCAGTCGACGCCGAAACCCAGCTTCTGCATGACCTGCAGGATGGCCGGATTGGGAAGGGCTTTGACCGCATAGAACTCCCGAAAACCGTGGATGTCCTTGAAAAGCTTCTTCAGATACTCGCCTTTGTCGACGATCCCCCTCTCATCGAAGATATGGAACGGCGTTCCGAAGTGCTCGATGATGGCGGGAAGACGCGGGAACAAACGGTCCTGGAAGTCCTGGGACATGGGCATGGCGGCGACCTCTTTCGGGTTGATGATTCCAGTATAGCCGGGAATGGATATCGCTTACAAGATGGTCTGCACCGGTCCTGCCAGCGTGATTAACGAAGCCTCTTTTCACTCCTGCAAATACATGATATGCTTGAATGAACACCTGACGGGACAATCTTTATTTCCGATAGAAAGTGAGTACCGCACACACATGATAAAATCCGGCAAACAACTCCGTAAAGAACGCGAACAACTGGTGATGGATGCCATCGCCCTGAAACCCACGGAACGGGTACCCGTCTTGAGCGCCATCGGTTATTTCCCGGCCAAGTACTGCGGTATCCCCTGCTCCGCCGCCTATTATGACTTCGATGCCTGGTATGGTGCCTATAAAAAAACGCTGACGGACTTCCAGCCGGACATGATCTTCACCCAGGGGTTCCAGCCCGGTAAGGCGATGGAACTGCTCAATCCCCGGAACCTGCGCTGGCCCGGTCATGGTGTTGAGCCTCACCAGGGACACCAGTCCATCGAGCTTAATAACCTGATGAAGGCCGATGAGTACGAGGCCTATATGGAGGACCCTTCCGATTTCATGTTCCGCGTGCACGCGCCGCGTACTTCCCCGGAACTGGAAGGCCTGGCGGAACTGCCCCCACTGTCCATGCTGGGCGGCGGGACGATGGGCATGATAGCTTTGGCCTCCGCGCTTGGCAACCCCAAAGTCTGGAAGACGTTTACCACCCTGCGCGCCGCCGGCAAGGAGTTCAAGAAATACGAATCGAAAATAAAGAAGTTCCACAAGATGGTGTGGGACATGGGCTACCCGGATTACTTCCAGGGAGCCGCCATGCCGCCCTACGATGTCATCGCCAATTCCATGCGGGGCATGACCGGCATGATGCTGGATATCTTCCGCCAGCCGGAGAAGATCGAACAACTCTGTGACTACGTCCTGCAGAAAACACTGGCCCGTCCCGCCCCTCCTCCCAGTGAAAACGGTTACTACCGTATCTTCATGACCAATACCCGTGGCGATGATTCCTTCATGTCCATGGCCCAGTTCAAGCGCTTTTACTGGCCGACCTTCTACAAGCTCGTCATGGGGCTGGTCAAAAAAGGACTCACGCCCTGCATCTTCTTCGAGGGCAACTTCACTTCCCGCCTGGAGTTCCTCGGCGAATTCCCGAAAGGCTCCATCCTGGCCCGCTTCGATTCCACGGACATCTTCCGCGCCAAGGACGTCCTCAGGGACCACATCTGCATCGAGGGCAACGTGCCGTCGTCTCTGTTGCAGGTAGGCACGAAGGAAGACGTCATCGCCCACTGCAGGAAACTCATCGATTACTGCGGGAAAGGCGGCGGTTATATCCTTTCTCCCCGCTCCTCCACCGATGAGGTCAACCCGGAAAACCTCAAGGCCATGATCGAGTTCACCAGGGAATACGGTAGATACTAGTGAGATCCGGTTTACAGGACATACCACAAGTGAAACCGGGGCGTTTCCGCCCCGGTTTTCCTTTGGTCCCTGAAGGGTCTGTTTATCCGGCAGTGCCTGATGTTGCCGGCTGTTTCCGCTATCCACGTTCCGAAGAATAGTACGACTCGACGGCCTTCGTGATGAAATCGGCCAGCCCAGGCCTTATCTTCTCATAGTAGGCCGCAAAGCGCTCGTCCTCGCGGTAGGTCCGTGCCAGGCCGAGGACCGCTTCATCGGAATAATGGTGGAAATGCTCCAGCCAGTTGCGCCATTCCCCCACGAGGGCCTGTACCGCGTCGCTCCCCGGGTCTTTATCCAAGTTGTCTGCCATGTCTCTAAAGATCCGCTCTCCTTCCGCTCCGAGCGCGGCGAATCTCTCCTTGCCCATCTTCAGGACTCGCTGTTCGCTTTCATCAACGGCTTTTTCTCCGTACCGCTCGCGGGCTTCACGGCGGTAGGCTTCAGCCTGTTCATCGGTGAAACCTTCATAGTATTCCCTGATTTCCATATCTCTATTCCCTCGTAATGTATCGATTGTCCTGTCCACGGTCTCCAGCAGTGTGTGCAGCCGTTCCGAGCGCTTCTGCAGCAGCGCCCGGTGCTCTTCAAGTGCTTCCAGCGGGTCGAAGTCCGGACGCGACAGGATATCCCTGATCTCGTCCAGGCTGAATCCCAGTTCGCGGAAAAACAGTATCTGCTGGAGCCGGAGGACTTCTGCCTGCCCATACTGCCGGTAGCCGTTGCGGCACCGAGCCGGTTTAAGCAGGCCGATGGCATCGTAGTGATGGAGCGTGCGTACGCTGACGCCGGCGTGACGAGCGAGTTGTTTGACCGTGTAGACTGTCATGATTTCATCATAAACCATGACGTTGCGTAATGGTCAAGAGGTTATTTGTTAGGTTCCGGTTCCACCCTGGCCTGTCGCATGGTATTAAGGACGTACTGGATTTCCGTGGAACTCATCCCGAAACGATGCAGCGTGTGCCTGATCATCTCCAGGCTGCCTTCAAAATACGGCAGCACCAGTTCCGTGGCCCCGGCACTCTTCAGCAGTTCCACGTCCCGGTCACGGTGTACCCGGGCGATGATATCCAGCTTGGGATTGACGGTGCGCGAATTGCGGACGATCAGGTCTTCCGCCACGTAGTCCGGTATGGAACAGATCAGTATCCGGGCTTTGTCCAGGTTGGCGTGGGACAGGATCTCCGGATTGGAAGCGTCCCCATAGATGCAGGGAATACCTTTTGCCCGCAGTTCATTGATGACGGTGGGGTCAAGGTCGATGACAAGGTAGCTGAATTTCTGCTTCTCCAGCGCTTCCGCCACCCTGCCGCCGCAGCTCCCGTAACCACAGATCACAGCGTGGCGTGACAACTCCAGCCCGTCATGCATCCCGGTCAGTTCTTCCTGCCCGGCCATCTGGTGCGCGAACCATGCCTGCTGGCTCAATTTTTTGTACAACCAGGCGTTGAAATTCATGGCAAACGGCGTCAACAGCATGGTGATGATGGCGGAGGCGACAATCAACTGGTACTGTGCTTCCTGGATGATCCCGCTCTCCATCGCCATCAAGGCCAGGATGAAACTGAACTCCCCGATCTGGATCAGGCCGGTCGCGACCATGAGTATCGTCTTATGGCCGTAACGGAAGACCCTGACGATGATGGAAACGATAAGGAATTTAGCGATGAGAATGGCCGCCACCAGGATGCCAACCTGCGCGATGTTCGCAATAACGTACTGCACGTCCGCCAGCATGCCGAGAGAGACGAAGAACAGCGCCCCGAACGTTTCCCTGAGCGGCATGATGTCTGCAAATGCCTGGCGGGCATATCCGGATTGGCTGATGAGCAGCCCGGCGGTGAACGCCCCGAACGCTGCGGACAGGCCGAGCTGTATCGTCCCGAAAGCCGCCCCGAAACCGATGACGATGACTGTCAGCAGAAACAGCTCCCGGGAACGCTGACCGGCTACCCTGTTGAGGAACCACGGCATGCCCCAGTAGCCGAGGGCAAGCATGAGGACGATGAAGCCGGCGGCCTTGGCGAGCGCAACGCCCAGGTTCAGCATCAGCGAACCCTCATCGCCGCTGACGGCCTGCATCGTGACCATGATGGGTACCACGGCCAGGTCCTGCACCAGCAGTATCCCGAGCATAATACGCCCGTGGACGGTATCGAGTTCGCCGCGTTCCATGAGGACACGGAGAACGACCATCGTGCTGCTGAGGGAGATGATGAAGCCGAAGAATATGGCCCCGGTGGTATCCAGGCCGATTAACTTTCCCAGCCAGAACCCGGCGGCGGCGGTCAGGCTGATCTGAAATATCCCGCCGATGACCGCGATACGGCCGGTCTTGAGCAGTTCCTTGATGGAGAACTCGAGGCCGATGGCGAACAGCAAAAGGATGACACCGATTTCGGCCAGGCTGGAAATGGTCTCGGTTTCATGGACGAAGGCGAGGCCGTGAGGCCCGACGGCAATGCCGCCGGCGAGGTAACCGAGAATAACAGGCAGACGGAGCCAGCGTGCCAGCATTCCCCCTGCAATCGCGGTCGCCAGCACGATCAGCAGGTCGAGACCGATGCCCAGATTTTCCATGCCCACCTTGCCCGGTAGCGTTCATGTTATTTTAGCATGGAACCGCTCCCCGGACTCAAGCTCGCCACAGCTGATTTGGACCCTGGATGCTGAAAAAACGCTATTTTTCAGGAATTTCGCAAGCTTCGACGGTCCTGGAACGGGCAACCAGCTGGGACAATAAGCCCCCGAAGGCAAGGATGGAGAAAACGATGAACCCGGTACGAACGCTGGAAAGGAACTCCGGATAGAAAACCGGAATGATCTCAACATCACCGATGTTATACACAGAAAACAGCACCATGGCGACGCCCATGCTCAGCATCATGCCGGCGGTACGCATCGTCCCCATGATCCCGGAAGCTACGCCGAGGGACTTCTTGTCCACCGCGCCCATGATGGCATTGCTGTTAGGAGAAGAGAACAGCCCGATGCCGGTCCCATAAAGAGCCAGCGCGATAATGATGAACCAGACCGGCGTATCGTTCCCGAGAAAGATGAACATGACCAGCGCGGCGAAGTTGAGCAGCATCCCCGTACCAGCCACCAGGCGGGGCTCGATGCGGTCTGAAATCCTGCCGGAAAGGGGCGTGAAAACGGTCATGAGCAATGAAGCGGCTATCAGCACCAGCCCGGCGTTCCCCGGGCTCATACCCTGGATATACTGGAGATACAGGCTGAGAAGATAGTTGACCGCGAACGTGGACATGTAGGTCACGATAACGGCAAGATTGGAAAAGAGGAAGACCCGGTTGGTGCGGAACAGGTCCAGTTGGAACACCGGATGTTCCACCCGGGTCTCCCACCGGGCGAAGAGGACGAGACCGGCCGCCCCGGCAACGAACAGAACAAGACCGATCCATGAAGCGATCGTCGAGAAACCGTACATGAACATGGCTATGGCCACGCAGTAGATCAACGAGCCCTTGACATCGAACTTTTCGCCGCGGGCTTCCCGCCACTCGGCTTTGAGCGATTTCATGACCAGCAGGATCATCAGCACGCTCAAGATCGTGGCCGTGAAGAAGATGCTCCGCCACCCGAAGTATTCCGTCAGCAGGCCGCCGAGCAGTGGGCCCATCGCCAGGCCAAGATACGTGCCAGCCATGCTGATGCCCAGGGCCTTGCCGCGCTCCTTGTGGGCATACACGGAACTGAGTATGGCGATGCTGTTATTGAATATCATCCCGGCCCCGAAGCCCTGCAGCGCCCGGCTGACCAGCAGCAGCGGCACGTTTCCGGACAGGCCCCCCATCAGCGACGCCGCGGCGGATATGGAAAGACCGATGACGAAGAGCTTCTTCCTGCCGAGAATATCCGAAAGGCGACCGAACGGTACCTGGACGATGGCGATGAAGAGGAAGTAGAGCGTTCCAACCCAGGTCATCACCACCGATTCCATGTTGAGTTCCACGGCCATGGTGGGCAAGGCTACGTTCACGGAGGCTACCATGAACGGCATGATGAAAGCGGTTACCGTGCAGATGATAAGAACGAGGGTCTTGTTGGCGTGGGCTGGCGGTTCGGATGTCATATGTCAACGAGGCTCCGGATTGCTAATATCCGGATACTACCACAAACGATATATCGCGTGCAAACGTGAACGCAGTACGGTTGGAGGATTTACTCGGCTGCCGGTTTCTCGCAAACAGGCGGACGGGGGGCCGGCGATATCTGCAGCCGGTACCCACACTGGAAGCAGCGCTTGCCTTCGCAGACGGCTCCTTCTTCCGTGAAGCCTGTTTCGACTTCCACGAAGTTACCGATGACTTTCTCCGGGGGCAAACACGGCATCTTCACGCGGGACTCGTCTTTGAAATCTTCCGGCGTCATGCCGGCGCAGCTTCCGATGTTCCGTTCCGGCGTCAGCTGCTCTTCGATGTTCCCACTGCCGCCAAGATAGGCATCGATGGAGGCAGCGGCTTTCCGCCCGGCGGCAATAGCGCGGATGACCGAGTCCGGCCCGGACACCGCATCGCCGCCGGCCCAAACGGCTTTCCGGGTTGTGAGGAGCGTACCTTCGGCGGCCTTGATGGTGTTGCCGCGGCCGGTCTGCACGCCGAAGCCTTCCGGGATGTCCGGTCGCTGGCCGATGGCGCCGATGATGACGTCGTAGGCAGTATCGAACTCGCTGTCCTTGATGGGGACAGGGCTGCGGCGGCCGCTGGCGTCCGGTTCACCGAGAGCGTTGAGATTGCAGGTCAATACAAGCTTTCCGTTCTCCTGCCTCACCTTGAGATGGGTGGTAAGAAAATCGAGCTTGATGCCTTCTTCGATGGCAGCTTCCACTTCTTCCGCGCTGGCCGGCATCTCTTCCCGGGTACGGCGGTAGAGAATGTGCACATCTTTGGCGCCAAGGCGGAGCGCCACGCGGGCGCTGTCGATGGCGACGTTGCCGCCGCCGATGACCGCTACCTTGTTTCCAACTTCAACCTTCTTGCCGAGATTGGCGTCCCGCAGGAACGAAGCGCCGTCGAACACGCCAGGCAGCTTATCGCCTTCAACGCCGAGGGCCATACCGCGATGGGCTCCCGGGGCCAGGAAAACGGCCTCGAACCCGTCATGGAAAAGCTGGTCGACAGAATCGATCCTGGTGTTCAGCTTGATCTCGACACCGGCTGAGGTTATTTCCGCAATCTCGCTATCGAGGACATCCGGGGGAAGCCGGTAGTCCGGGATGCCGACGCGCATCATACCGCCGGCCCTGGAGAACTGCTCGAACACGGTGACCGTGTGGCCGGCCTTGGCGAGATAATAGCCGGCGGTTAGTCCGGCCGGTCCGGCGCCGACGATGGCGACCTTCTTGTCCGTATGAGGCAGGTGCCGGGTGTATTTCTTCCACTCCCCGGTGTCCCGGTCCGCGACGAACCGTTTGAGGAACCGGATGGAAATGGGATCGTTCAGCGCGGAACGGCGACAGGCTTCTTCACAGGGATGGATGCAGACCCTCCCCAGCGTACCGGGGAAGGGAACCTTCTCACGAACGATGGCCAGTGATTCCTGGTACTTACCCTGGCCGGCCAGGTAAACGTAGAGCGGGACGTTGATATCAGCCGGGCAGGCGTACTTGCAGGGGACCAACAGGGATATATCTTCCGGCCCAGCTTCATACTCCGCACCTGTGTCCATAAGCGCTCCGGTAGGACAGACCTGGACGCAGGCGCCGCAGAAACGGCAACTGCTGTCCTGGAGCGGTGCATCGAACGCCGTGCCGACGACCATGTCATGACCGCGATTGATGAAGGAAATAGCCCCGATACCGCGGACATCCTCGCACATCTGGACGCAGCGCCCGCAAAGGATACACAGATTATAGTCCCGCCGGATGAGCGGTTCCCGTTCCGTGTTCACGGGGAGGTTCTTGTACCTGTACGGCAGGGTGACTTCTTTCAGTCCTATATAGTCGATGACATCTTGCAGTTCGCAGTGGCGATTGCTCGGGCAGGTAACGCAGCGTTCCGTCACGGCTACTTCCTTGAGACAGACATCGTTCGGTTCACAGCGTTCCCGTCGTTCGCAGATGAGGCAGCCATGAGGATGTTCGGACAGTATCAATTCGAGGTAGGTCCGGCGGAGGTCGTTCAGCCGCTCGTTATCGGTCGTGACCTTCATGCTTTCCGTAGCGGGGGTCGTGCAGGAGGTGGGATACCCGCGCATGTTCTCTATCTGGACGATGCAGAGGCGGCACCCTCCCCACGGTTTCAGGTCAGGATGGTAGCAGAGGGTGGGAATGTAAATACCCGCAGCCTGGGCGGCTTCCAGTACCGTCACGCCTTTCTCGACTTGCACGTTTTTTCCATCGATGGTCAGGGAAATTTTGTCAGTCACGATATAAAAAAGGCTGTCCTGAACGAGCGGACAGCCGCCTCCCGAGATTCATGAAAGGCTGATGAACAGGCCGTTTCACGACTTCAATGTACCATGAACCAGCTTTGTGTTTCAACCGTATTTACACCGATACCCTCTAGGCATTATAGTTGAAAGGCGTGTACTGAATATTACGGAGTCAGGAACAATGCGCATACCAGTCATAGAATTGTCTGACGGCATTATTAAACTCAGACCTTACACAAAGAAGGATGTGACCGCGCTGCATGAGGCCGTCATGGAATCCCTGCCGGAACTCATGCCCTGGATGCCGTGGACACATCAGGGTTATGACCTCAGTGAGACCCGAGGCTGGCTGAAACAGCGCGCCAGTGAGTGGAAAGACATTGCTTCTTTCGATTTCGCCATCACCAGCGAGGAAGACGGGGCTTTCCTGGGAGGCTGCGGCCTGAACAATATCCGGCAGGGTGATCGTGTCGCCAACCTGGGGTACTGGGTACGCACCAGCCGGTCCGCGGCGGGTGTCGCTCCAGCCGCCACCCATCTCCTGGCACGCTGGGGATTCAGTGTCGTCAAGGTCAAAAGGATAGAGATCCTGATAGCCGAAGAAAACAGTAAAAGCCTGCGCGTTGCCGAAAAGGTAGGTGCGATGCGTGAAGGCGTTTTACGGAACCGGCTATTCCTGGACGGACGCCCGCAAAACGCAGTTATGTTCTCACTGATACCGGGAGAAGTCTAGCCCTTTACCTGCCGTTTTATATACCAACCTCACCAAAAGTACCACGAGAAATGTTACTTTTGACGCACTGTCAATACCGCTTGTCTCTGTTAGAGTGGAACCAGAGCCTGTTTGGAGGAGCGGTCATGGACAGGACTGAGAAGATAATCAAGTGCTCATCGTGCGGCAGCACAAGCTACCTGACGAGCTATATGATACGGCCCCAGGTCCCGGAAACGTACTTTTGCCCGATCTGCGGGTTCAGGATTACCACCGGCCGCGCAAATGATCCATTGGACGTTTATAACCCGAACGACTGGCTGGGCAAAGAGCTTGAAAAATTCGGCAGTCCTCGCTAGAAGAACCGGCTCTGTTCCAGGCCTTCAATTCTCCCGGGCCTGTTCTAGCACGATAACCCTCGGGTAAAATCCGAACCTGGCGTAAAAAGGCAAGGCTTCTTCGTTCCCGGCGGCTACTCCTACCTCGCGTTTTATCGAGCCGCGTTCCTGCATCCAGGTAAGCGCACCTTCCATGAAACGGGTCCCGATTCCCACCCGGCGGCAATATTCTTCAATATAGATGGATTCTATTTCAGCGTGCTTCCTCGCATTAACGGTGCTGACGCAGTACCCGATCAAAGATACGCCATCATAAGCAAGATCGATACGCATGTAACCCCCGCTGGCTTTTTCCAGCAGCCCGCGGCGCCGTTCTTCCCAGGTGAAGGTATCGAAGTGTTCACGAAACCTCGGCGATCGTTCCCGATGATGAGCGATGAGCTTCAACCACAACGGCGCCAGTACATCGATATCTCGTTCATCCGTTGAAGTGTAAGTAATGTTATTCACGCCGGTATACTCCTCTCGTCATGGAGAAGTATATCGGAAACCCGCTACGCTTAACAAACCAATACCGCCCGTTCTATCAGACGGTCCTGCCTGTCTCATTGCCGCCCCAGATAGCCGGGAGCACCTTGCCGGGCTCTTTCGCGTCGCCGATCACATGGTATTCATACCTGAGCTGTTGTACCATGTCCACAACTTCCGTGTTGCTTTTCGCCCCCACCGCCATCACCACCGCGCCGCAGGGTATCGTGGAACGCTGGCCTTCCCGCTCGACGACGATATAGGCCTCGTGGATTTCCAGGCACTTCGTATTGGTGAAGACGGGCACTTTTTCCGCCTCGATGATGCCGAACATGTACGGCCTGATATACATTTCCAAGTCTTTACCGATTTCATCCAGCATTTCGATGACGGTTACCTTTTTCCCCTGTTTCAGCAGGACATGCATGGCCTCCAGGCCGATCAGGCCTCCCCCGACGACCACTACGTCCTGTGCCTGGACCAGCGAGTCCGACACTATCACCTTCCGCCCGTCATGCACATGAGGAAGGTCAATCCCTGGTATGTCGGGCTTGATGGAGTCCGAGCCGGTAGCGATGATGACCACGTCCGGATCGACGCCTTTAATCCTCTCCGGTGCAGCCGGGGTATAGAGGTGGATATCGACGCCCGCCTTGTAAGCCCGGTAACCCATATGGGCCGCAGACGCGCCGAATTCCTCCTTGTACGGCGCCTTGCCGGCAGCAACGAACTGCCCGCCGAGCATGACGCTTTTTTCAAACAGCACGACGTCATGCCCACGTTCTTTCGCCACCCGGGCGGCTTCCAGCCCGGCGGGACCGCCGCCGATAACCAGCACCGTTTTCTTCTGCTCCGCCGGCCTGATGGCTACTTCCTTCTCGTTTCCCGTCGCCGGCGTGAAAATACAGCTTACACCAAACCCGGCGAACATCCTGCCGACACATCCCTGGTCGCAGGCGATGCAGCGGACGATCTCGTCCGTCCTGCCTTCCATGGTTTTCTTGACATAGTCGGGGTCCGTCAGTTGTGGCCGGCCCAGCGAAATAAAGTCTGCCTGTCCCTTCTGCAGGATCTCTTCCGCCAGGTCCGGGTTATGTATCCTGCCGGCCACGATGACCGGAACTTTAACGTTCTTCTTGATCTGGGAGGCGTTATAGACGTTCACCTTCGGGGGATAGAAAAACGGCGGCACAGTGTAGGTCAGGGCGTCGTAAGCGCCCTGGGAGACATCGATGGCATCGGCGCCGGCGGCCTCGTAGAGTTTTGCCGCTTCTATGGCGTCTTCAAGCTCGATGCCGCCCTCGACATTTTCCCGGGCGCTCATGCGAATCATTACCGGGTAATCGGCCCCAACTTTGTTCCTGACATCCCGGATGACGTCACACCCGAACCGCGCCCGGTTTTCCAGGCTGCCGCCGTATGCATCATCGCGGAAATTGGTGTAAGGATTGAGGAAGCAATCGATGAGGTAGCCGTGGGCGCCATGTATCTCCACGGCATCGAACCCGGCCCTTTTGGCCCTCAGGGCCGCATCTCCATAAGCTGAAATCACTTCTTTGACTTCATCCAGAGACATGGGATGGGCTTCCTCGCCGATAAAGGCGCAGGTGGTGGCGGAGGGCCCCCAGGGCTGCCCGCCGAAGGGCTGGCCGGACGTCTGCCGCCCGCCATGCCATAGCTGGATACAGGAGCTGCCCCCGGCGTCCTTGATGCCCTTGGCCAGTTTCTCCAGGCCGGGCAGGAACCGGTCATCATAAATGCCGATGACGGTTGGGGACTTGGTGGTATAGTGCACCGTGGCGATCTCCACGATGTTCATGGCGCAGCCGCCCTGGACGCGGCGGACATGGTAATCCACGAGCCTGTCCATGGGTATCTCGTCTTTCACGTACCCGGAGCCCATGGGAGGGAATATGGAGCGGTTTTTCAGGGTCAGCTTTCCTATCCTGCCCGGTGAAAGAAACATCTTGTACATGATCACGCCTCCCGTTCATTATTTGTCTGTTTATAAAGGGAAATGATAGTCACTGCCCGGCCTGGTGTCAATAGGTGGTGTTGACGGTGCAATTACAAGGAACTATTATGGATACAATAATTAACAGGCGGAAACAGTCTTGAAAATCTGGCTCAAGATCGGCCTCGGCCTCATTGGCCTGATATTGATCGCTTTTGTGGGAATATCTGCGTACCTCGGGCACTCCATCACGAGGTCGGAACGTCTGCCGGTCCAGGGCAACCCCGGAGATTTAGGGCTTGCTTACGAGGAGATTGCTTTCCCAAGCCTCGATGAGGACCTGGAGCTGCGCGGCTGGTTCCTGCCCGTTGCCGGCAGCAACCGCGTTATCATCATCGTCCACGGCAATGGCGGGAACCGGGCCGACCCTTCCATCGGGCTGCTGGACATAGCCGCCGGGCTGGTGCAGGCAGGGTACAACGTACTTGCCTTCGACCTGCGCGGGCACGGGGAGTCGGACGGGGACATGGTCTCGGCGGGGTATTTCGAGACCCGGGACCTTGAAGGAGCGGTAGCCTACGTTAAGGGCCGGGCGTTCGAGGACATCGGCGTCATCGGATTTTCACTGGGAGCGGTCACCATGCTGCTGACTGCCGCTGAGGATGAAGACATCGATGCCGTGGTATCGGACAGCAGTTTTGCGGACCTGGAAGACATCATGGGACCGGAATTTGCCGCCCGCACGAAGGCGCCCCGCGCCCTGCTGCGGCCCATCCTCTTCATGGTGAAGATCATGTACGGCGTTGACTTTACGGACATCAAGCCGGTGGAGCATCTGGCTGACATAGCGCCGAGGCCCATATTGTTCATCCACGGCGAGGATGACGGGATGATGAACGCAGAGCATGCCCGCCGTCTTCAGCAGGCCTCCGCAAATCCGGACAATGAGTTATGGATTGTGTCCGGCGCGGAGCATACGAGGGCTTACAAGACTTCCCCGGAAGAGTATATGGAGAAGGTGACGGGATTCTTCGACGGGGCGCTCAAATAATTCTGATTCGAATGGCAATCAGTAACAGCCGTATTTCTTCACTGAATCAACCATGGCCTTCATGTTCTTCGGTTTGGCATCGAAGATACCGCCGCCGTTGGCCAGGATGAAGCCGCCTCCCTTGCCGCAGACCTTGATCAGCTTCTTGCAGTACTCTTCAACATCCTGGGGAGAACCAAGTTGTAGCATGGAAAGAGGAACGTTGCCCATAAGGCAGACGCGGTCTCCCAGGATCTCCTTGGCCCTGAAGATATCCGTGCTTTCCAGCAGCATGGCCAGCCTGCCCTTCGGAAAGTCGGTGAAGTACTCGAGCTGCCGGTCCCGTTTCCCTTCCAGGAACATCCAGACGATATCGTATCCGAGGTCGAGTGTCGCGTTGATGGCCATTTTCCAGTAAGGCCACACGAACTCCTCGAACTGCCTGTTGGACATGAATTCATCGGATACACGATGAGGCTCTCCGCAGGAACCGATGGCCAGTTTTCCATTTTCTTTCACCGCCGGCATCGCAGTGGCTATCCGGTATTCAGTGAGTTTGCCAAGGGCTGCCTTGAGTTTTTCAGGCCGTCGGAACATATCCATGACCACGCCGCGGTAGGTCCGGAAATTGTTGCTGAACCCCGAGAAAGGCGGCTGGATGCCGCCGAACGGCAGCGACCAGAACCCGAGGGATTTCATATCCTCATCCAGTCTTCCCATCCGGCGGTTCCAGTCATTCGCTGCCTCTCCGGCCTGTTTCATTGCGCGGGACATCTGCGCGAATTCCTCTGAGGCAAACAGCGTGCTGATCATGGCTATGTTGCCGCCCAGGTCCATGAGCGGAGGCAGCCTGGTTAAAGGTTCCAAGGAAGCATACGCCCTCGGCAGCCAGGTACGGACAATGAAGTCTGAGGGATCGGCGAGGAAACGGTCGTATTCATCCTCTTTCATGAACTCCTGCTCGATCACCTGGTTGCCGATGTCAGGAGGAAGGTTGCCGCCGGGCCAGCAGGTGAACCTAGTGCCGGTAGCCTGCAGGGCATCTCCCGATTCCCGCCCGGCGACCGCCCAGCCGTCCGGCTCAAGGTCGGCGAACAGCTTCAGAAAAGCGGCCCTCCAGGCCGGCGCGTCATAATAGGCGGCTGAATAAGGGAGTCCGGCATACCTGCAAGCTAACAATGGCACATCCCACAGGAATACCGGCACCCTGTCCGGTTCTTTCAACTGCATGGCGTCGAGTATTCTTTTTTCTCTCTCATGGAAAAGATCTTCGGTGGTTTTACCATTTCTGGCCTCGATCGTCGCTTTCAGGGTTTTTGCTTCTTTAATGAGCTGTTCCCTGGACCTGAATTCGGTCATTATTCAGCCTCTTTCCCGGCGGATCGTTAAACCGGTTTCTCTGTGAGTGATCAAGCTCGATGTTATCTTACCACAGCAGTATTCCAAGAAAAAATAATAATCAGGAAGGCTCGACAATGAATATCAGTGATACTGCAAGATCAAACAGGTGGTAGCTCGGGCATCTTGCCCGCGGGTCGGCTCAGGTGTCAGCGTATCCCGGTATCGATGTGGACATCGATGGTCACCGTTTCAT
>CAZQQL010000066.1:0-18087 GCA_964595455.1 uncultured Dehalococcoidaceae bacterium | reverse complement strand
CGGGGCATGGACTGGGAGAGCGAGCTGTGTGTGGAGGCGCTGCCGGGGTCGTTCATGGTCAGCTATATTCGCGCCCGGATGGAAGGCCTGGGCATCGAGTGCACCGCAGGGTTCTTCACGAGGCCGGAGCGCGTTGCTTTGATGGTTCTCGGACTGCTGCTCAGCGGCATCGATTACGCCCTTATCATCGCAGTGGGACTGCTGGCGCTGCTGAGCATCCTGTCCGCCGGCCAGAGGTTGATATTTGCCTGGCGCCGGACCAGCGCCACTTAGGCGCTTCTCTTCTTTACCCGTACCCCGGAAAATAAAGACAACATGCGTCCGTGCGGAAAAAGCGCGGGCTACCAGGAACGGAGGACAATTATGCCGTTAGTCGCTGCCATTGGAGCACAATGGGGAGATGAAGGAAAAGGAAAAATCGTTGACATGCTGGCGGAAAAAGCCCACTATGTCGTGCGGTTTTCCGGTGGAGACAATGCCGGCCACACCGTGGTCAATCCCAAGGGTGAATTTGCCCTGAGGCTGACGCCTTCCGGGATATTCTATGAGACCGCGACGTCCATCATCGGCAACGGTGTGGTGCTGAACCCGGCGGTGCTGAACCAGGAAATTGACATGCTGGAATCCAGGGACGTAGATACGTCCCGGCTCCTCATCAGCGACCGCGCCAACCTGATCATGCCCTATCACATCGCGCTCGACGGGCTGGAAGAGTCCGCCCGCGGCGGCAAGGCCATCGGGACCACCGGCAAAGGCATCGGGCCGGCTTTTACGGACAAGGTGTCCCGGACAGGCATCAGGGCCGGGGAACTGCTCAACCGGGCGTCATTTAAAGAGCACCTGGCTTCCGTCCTCGAACAGAAGAACGCCATCCTCACAAAAGTGTATGGCAAAGAGCCCCTCTGCCTGGAAGATATCTATAAGCAGTACTGCGAGTATGCGGACCGGTGGGCGGACCGCATCTGTGACACTTCTGCCGTCCTGGCGGCGGCGCTGGACAAGGACGAACCCGTCCTGCTCGAAGGCGCCCAGGGGTTCCTGCTGGACCCGGACTTCGGGACCTATCCCTATGCGACATCTTCTTCACCGACGGCGGCCAACGCCTGTCTCGGCGCCGGTGTACCGGTCACCAGGCTGACGCACGTTCTCGGCGTGTTCAAGGCCTACCAGACCCGCGTGGGCGCCGGGCCGATGCCGACGGAGCTTTCCGACGAGACCGGCGACCTGATCCGCGAAATCGCCCAGGAGTACGGGACCGTCAGCCGGCGTCCTCGGAACTGCGGCTGGTTCGACGCCGTGGCCGGGCGACTCAGCAAGCGCATCAATGGGTACCACACCATGGCCCTGACGCGCCTGGACGTCCTCGATAACCTGCCGCGCATCAAGATCTGCACCTCTTACAAGATCGACGGTCAGACCGTGGACAATTTCCCGGCCGATATTGAAGCGCTGGCCAAAGCCCAGCCCATTTACGAAGAACTGCCGGGCTGGAACGAACCCACCGGCGACGTGCGTATCTACAAGGAACTGCCGTTCAAGGCGCAGAAGTACGTCAAGCGCATCGAAGAGCTTATCGGCTGCCCCGTGAGCATCATCGGGGTCGGTAAACGCCGCGAGCAGACCATCCAGCGGCAATCGGTGTATTAAGCCGGAGGAACAACATGGCGCACATCAGGGAAGCCGCGGAACCGGACATCCCGCGGATACTGGAGTTGTACCGGCAGCTCTCGCTCGGCTCGGTAAACGAGGATACCCCGCCGGACCTGGACGGGAGCCGCGCCATGTTCAGGGACATGGATGCGCAGCCCGGTTATCACGTTCTGGTAGCGGAGGAAGACGGCGTCGTACTGGGGACGATAACCCTGGTTATCCTGCCGGGATTTGCGCACCACAACCGCCGCTGGAGCGTCATCGAATACGTCGTGGTGGATGAAGCGTACCGGAGCAGGGGCATCGGGCAGCAGCTCATGGACCATGCCGCGCAGATTGCGCAGGAAGAGGGCTGCTACAAGATAATGCTGTGCAGCAACAAGAAACGCCCGGACGCGCACCGGTTCTACAAGCGCATCGGGTACGAGCAGACGCACGAGGCGTTTCACCGGTATTTTTCCTGACCGGGAATCGATGATATGCCAATAATCAGACCGGCCGTAGAAGCCGACCTTCCCAGCCTGCAAACCCTCTACCGGCAACTGGCGCTCAATGCCGAGGACCACGACTTCGAGGCGAGCCCGGCGTCGGCGATGGAGGCGTTCAATGAGATGAAGGGCCTGCCTGGGTATCACCTCCTCGTGGTCGAGGAAGACGGCATCGTGGTGGGAACCGGGACACTGGTCATCCTGCCGGGCATCGCGCGGAAAGCCCGGCGCTGGGCGGTCATCGAGTATGTAGTAGTCGATGAAAAGTACCGCTGCAACGGCATCGGCAAGTATCTGATGGACCACCTGACGGAGATGGCGCGCCAGGCCGGCTGCTATGACGTCATGCTCAGTTCCAACAAGCTACGGAAGGACGCACACCGGTTCTACCAGCGGCTCGGGTACATAGCCAGCCACGAGGCTTTCCACCGGTTTCTGGAATAAGAAAAGCAGCTTAAAGTAGAACTGACTGCAATCGCGGTGGTTTTCACTGCAACCCGGTGCTCGCCGGGACTTGTTTACTCACCAACCATTTGCGCTCAAGACGCTGTTTATACTACCCTTTTGAGTGACACAAGGAGGGACCATGAAAGATTTCAAAGGCAAGGTGCTGTTCATCACCGGGGGGGCGTCCGGAGCAGGACTCGGCCAGGCGGAAGTCTTCGGCAAGGCCGGCTGCAAGGTCGTCATCGCCGATATACGCCAGGACCACCTCGATGAAGCGACCGCCAGACTGAAGGGGATGGGCATCACCGTCCACGCCATCAAGCTCGATATCACGGACCGGGCAGCCTATGCCGCCGCTGCGGACGAGGTAGAGAAAGTCTTCGGCACGCCGCCCCAGATGCTGTTCAACACCGCCGGCGTCAATACCTTCGGGCCGGCCGAAGCATCCACCTATGAGGACTACGACTGGGTCATGGGCGTCTGCCTCGGCGGCGTGGTCAACGGGATGGTCACGTTCGTGCCTCGGATGATCATGACCGGCAGAGGCGGCTACATCGCCACAACGTCATCCTACGGCGCGTTCATGGGCGGTTCAACCACGGCGCCCTATTCCGCCGCCAAGGCCGCCGTCAACAACCTGATGGAAAGCTACTGGCAGGCGCTGCGGCCTTACGGCATCGGCGTGTCCGTGCTGTGCCCGGCCAATATCAAGTCCAACATCGCCGAAGCGGTCTACACGCGCCCCAAGAACCTGGAAAACACCGGCTACAACGTGACGGAGAAGACCATCGATGTGCTCCGCTCCATCCATGCCCAGGGCATGGAGCCGGTTGAACTCGCCAACTGGCTCAAGCGGGGCATCGAGAACGAAGTGCTGTTCATCCTCCCCTACGAGAACTCCGAGCAGATGCTGCGGGAGAACTTCGACCGTGTCATCAATATGTCCACCGCCGAGGGCATGAAGCGGCAGGAAGAGATCATGCGCAAGCGCTTCGAAGCTATCAGCAAGGACATGATGAAGGACAGCCCCTTCGGGAGCGAGGACGTGGGGTTCGGGAAGGCGCGCAAGGACCTCGACTGGGTCAAGCACCGCGGCTTCGGCGCGTAAAATCGTAGATAGTATTCCATGTAAGTTGGCTGGGGGCGCATCGACGGAATGTCGATGCGCCCCCTTTATTGTCGTCGCGGTTCATCTCCCCTGGAAAAAATTGTCAAAACTCCCTTGACAACAAGGTCTGAACGTCGTATGATAAATAGAACATTTATTCTATTATGCAAGGAGTAACAGGATGACAAGACTGGACATCGGCCTCACGTTCCCCGGCACTGCTGAAGAAGCATTCAAATTTTACCGGTCGATTTTTGGCGGCGAACTGGAAGAGCTCATCCGCTACAGCCATGAGTCCATGAAGGACATGGGCATCCCGGAAAAGGACAAGAACAAGCTCGCCTACGTCCAGCTCAGGATAGGCAACATCATCCTCGGCGCTGATGACACGCTTGAAATGAACGGTCCCCCGCCGGTCCCCGGCACGATGATGAGCATCGGCGTCAGTCCGGACACCAAGGAAGAAGCGAAACGCATCTTCGATGGCCTTTCCGAAGGCGGCACGATCAAGCTGCCCCTCGAAGACCAGTTCTGGGGCGCTTATTTCGGGCAGGTGACGGACAGGTTCGGGGTCAACTGGGGCGTCCGGTACGACTATCCGCGGGCCTGACGGTAAGACTGGCAATGAAGTCGATCTGAAGTAAAGCGAATCTGGCAAACAACGCAGCGCGGCCGTGCCCGGGACAGAGCACGATGGAACGAGCGACAGGTTGGGATGCTAGCGTGAGCGTGTTTTGCCCAGCTTCAAGGCGACGTGTTCGATGATAACGCCGTAGACGATTCCAGCAACGAACCCGACTACTTCCGTGAACCCGGTAGCGCTATAAAAGGCGAAGGAGACAAGCAGTCCGAGCAGCGCGCCGCGGGCAAGTGTCCGGAACGTCGATAGGGTTTGCCAGGCCAGGCCGATAACCACGCCCATGAGCAAACGGTTGAACCAGAAAGAGAACAGGAAAGCAGCATCACGGGTGAAATCGGACCGGATTTGGGCGCCCACAATACACACTACGCCCAGGAGGGCGCCGGTAATGACGCATACCAGCATCCGTCGTGTAAACATGCCTGTTGAACTCCTGGTTTGCTGGCGGGAGCGCATGGGAGTCGAACCCACCGAAGACAGCCAAACTGCCCCCCAACGGATTTGAAGTCCCGATTTTAGCTTCATTATTGCTAAACATGGTAAGCATGTCAATGGCTTGCTGAACTTTCTCACTTGCAGGTCTCTTACCATGTATGACCTGGGATAGATACGCATGACTGACACCTAGTTCTCTGGCTAGTTGTCTCAGTGTTTTTTGTCCCTTCATTTGATACACCTCCTAATAGAACACATGTTCTTATATTGGTTTTCACGTCTGAACAACCACCAAATTGATAAACACAGCACTACTTGCACATCTTTATTATAGCACATCAACAAGACATAGACCACCCATAATGAGCACTATATATTGGATATACCCTTGAAACAGATACGAATAACACCCCGTATTCTGGGGATAGTGCCTGACCTATTGACATCAAAGAACAATAGTGCTATACTTGGAACAGAATAACTGGAGAGGAGGTTCATTGTGGAAAGGGAACAGGATAAGGAGATGTCCCTGGCTTATGATTTGGTAGGCAAGGCAACCGAAAATGACTACCCGAAGAGACCAGGCAGAATGAGGGGATTGTTGGTTACCGAAGCTGCCAAAGAACTAGGCGTAAGTAACAGGACAGTCTATCGCATGATACGGGATGGGAAGCTCAAGGCAGAGAGGTGGGATGCACCTTACGGGTATAAAAGTTTCTACTACCTGATAGACCCCGTAAGCATAGCCAAGCTAATACTTATGAAGGAAGCAACAGGCAAGCAAAGATACAGATTTGATAAGGAAAATAAGGAGGAAAAGAAAGATGAGTAAGCAGAACGATATATTAAACCAGACAATTGAAGCCTACAATAAGGGCAAGCCAGGAGCGGACATGCCTGCAGGTCAGACAAAAAGTCTTGAAGGAATGAGACCGCTGGACATGGCTAATCTGGCATATAAGCTCAGCGACAGGGGGAAGGAAACCAGGAAGGAAGCCAAGAAGTCCTCACTGGATAGTGTGTTGACCAGACTGCCCGATGCTTATATTGACCTTGTGAAATCTCCACCGACAAAGCAAGAGGGCAAGTTCTTATCAAGGGATATGCAGAGCCTTATGTCGGAACTTGAGCAAGCCAACAAGGGAATGGGAGCTATACCCGATATGGAGAGGACTGTTCGTAGCATAGAGTCCCAGATGTCGCAGGCTATTGTTGACCAGGAGCCAGATAGATACAACGATTTGAAGTTATCCCTTGAGAAAGAAAAAACGACATTGGGTAACATCCAAAGGTTTGTAAATGACACCTTGAGGGCAGCTACGGCTTATCACCAGAATAATCCAGCGGACATTGAAAAAGTCCAAGAAAGTTCTGGGTGTGTTGAGGACAGAATTATCCGCACCATACAGCTACTCCGAGGCTAAAGACGCCCTGCCCACTCATACCAAGCCTGTTGTGCAATGGCTTGATGCCCTGAAGGATAAGCCCAGCTTGGATGACAGAATCCTTGCTCAGAATGTGCTACAAGCTGGCAAGGTGGACTACAAGGGGATGCTCACCGAAATTGAAAGACAAGACCTGCCATTGACCGATAAGGCTGTGCTAGAAATGAGGGATAGGGAAGCAGGTAAGGCAAGCCCCACTGTAGATAAGGGAGCGGTAAGCCCCACTACAAGCCCTACAATGGGGAATGTAGCCCCTGTTCCAAGTGGTGAAGTATAAACCTATAAAGAGGAAAGCCAGCCTGTGGGAAGCTGGCTAATAGAAAGAAGCTGGGAGGTATTTTTAATGTCTCAAGATAATAATAGCACAAATGTTCTTAATAGTCAAGCCAATAACAATGGTAAATACCGAGCTACATCTTTCAAAGACATGACTGAGAGACCTACACCGCCACCAGTGCCTATCATCGCTGGTGGTATCCTTACCTTTGACTCCCAAGCGTGTATTGTTGGCAGTCCAAAGGTAGGGAAGTCCCTGTTTACCATTCAATTAGGATTGAAGATTGCTCAAGGTGGTAGTTGTCTGGGACTTGAGATTATTAGACCGTGTAAGGTGTTATATCTTAACTTTGAAATCCATCCTTCAATAATGGAGGAACGGGTAAAGCAATCAAGGGGGAGAATCGCTCTAGCGGATACTGTTACGACTAATTTTAGGCACTTAACCCTCTTGGGTGATGATATTCCCCAGGTCAACACGGAGGAGGGGAAGCAACAACTTATTGATATTATAGAGACCAATATAGATGATGGATATAAGCCCGAAGTTTTAATATTGGACAATCGCTGGAAGATAACTCACGGAGACCCAAACCAAGAAGTCAATATCAAGCCATTGTGTTTGAATCTGGAGGAGATTAAAAAGAAGTTCCCTCCTATGGTTATTATTGTTGTCCACCATCACGGCAAAGGGACAACGGGAGTAGGTGCTGGAAGTAGCTCATGGGATAGGTGGGTAAATACATCCTTTGACTTGAGACCCCATCATTATGATGGGACTCAAGGCGGATTAAGACCTAGTGCAGAGGTCAAGGTTGAAATAGGTGGCAACTATACTGGCGGTAAGACACTACATCTGGTGAGGGATAAGTGGAACTTCTGGGTAGGAGGCGATGAGGTGTGGCAAAAACCTTTGAACAAGCAACAGGAGGCACAAAACTTTATTCTTGAAGAGCTTCAAAACGGTGCAAAATCTGAAGCTGAAAACAAAGCTAACGCAATAGCTGCTGATATCAAAGACGCAACCTATGAGATTGCTCTCAGCAAATTAAAAAGGGATGGTGTTGTGGTTGCTAGGCAAGACCCCACGAAACAGGGAAGGCATAACATCTTGGAACTGACCCCAGACAGAAATGATTAGAATATTATAAATATAAAATCCTATATATATTTTGTGGTGAAGCAAAATCCTAAAATCCTAACCTTTTTTATGCGGGGTAATGAAATTGAAAGGTTGCCATTATGATAGGTGGGGGGAGGTAGGGAATGGGGGTTCATGTAGTCATGAAACGATATGACTCAAGATGGGATTCAAGAGGTTTATGTGGGGTTATCCCAAGAGCTAAAGTGCGAGTCTCATGTAGTCATTGATACGACTCATTATCCAAGAAGCCTGTAGCCATTTCTACTACCCCAACAAGGAGGCTCAAAATGAATAATAACCCACTAATTCTCAATGAAGCCATGATTAGCCAGTGGCTGAAAGACCACAGGGCAGACTATAATAGTGCCACCGAGACCATCAAGGCTTGTCTGGTAAATTTCAGACTGCATAGACGGCACAGGAGGCTGGTCTGGGATATTTACACCAGAACGGATTTTAGCCATTTGAAATCAAGAGGAGATTAAGATGACACAACCTAAGAAGCCATTTCTCCCTTCAAAGCAACAACTTAAAGGATGTGGTTGGGTAATTCTATGGGGCATGGTTATACTAACATCCCCAGTATTAATAAAATTTACAGCCTATCAAATCATTATAATATTAGCTGCTATTTCATGGTTTTGTTACTGGTTATATCGGAGAAAAAGAAAATTAAACAAACAACAGAAAAATCTTGAGATTACTGAAGTAGATTTAACTGAAGAAGAATATAAGAATGAAGTCTGGGGAATGTATCGTAAGGAATCGGCAACAGCTAGCCCTACAAAAATAGCCTCACTAAATAGGCGAATGGAACGTTGGCAAGAACTTATGAAAACTGGATTAACGGCAAGAGAAGCCTATACTAAGGCGAAGGAAGAAGAATCAGATAAAATCCATCATTAATAAAAGGGAATAACAATGGCGGTATACACTTCTAAGTGTCCTCAGACTTGACCTAAAATTGAAATTTTTCTAGGCTCTTCGCTGTTTCATGTGACCCACTCCAAACAGCGAAGAGCCTTTTTCTATGAGACAATCTACGCCATGCCCACGATTCGGTAAAAGCAGTGTCCCAGGGGATACCCCCCTTATGCTCTGCTGGAACAGGAGGCAGGGCTGGAGATACACAGGGAACAGTTGAAGTCCTATCTCATTGTGTATCTGGAGGCAATTCACAGGTCATACAGGGAACAGCCAAGCCCCTTGCTTACCATGTAGCTTTGATGCTTACCATTTTAGCTATGCCAACGGATTGCTAATCCGAATGGTAAGCTAGTCCATAATTGGTGTGTATAGCTTGAGGCTATCATCGAACTGGACTGAACGGGTATACCTCTCAACCATCGCCAAGCTACTCCATCTGCCAAGCCTCATGATGTGCAGGCTGTCTATTCCCCGTTTGGCGAGTATGCTGGCAAAGCTACGGCGTAGTGTATGGGCTGAAAATCTAATCCCTATCTTGGCTGATAGCCTGTCTATCATGTCCCTGATTCCCCACCAGTTCAAATCCCATAGCTTATCATCATTTTGGTATTGTGATAGCCATTCCTTGAGTAGCTTCTCAGTCCTACTACCGAATGGAGCATAGCCTTCCTTGTTACCCTTGCAGATGACCTTGATTAAGCGATGCTGCCAGTCAATATTGTGGGGATGTATGTTGGCAAGTTCCGATAGCCTTAATCCCGAATCAGCAAAGAGGGATATGATAGCCTTGTCTCGGATACATTCAGCTTGGGCTATCAGTTGGTCAAGCTGTTCTGGTGTCAGGGATGGTAAAATCCTCTTCCCTACCTTTGGAGCTTCAACAGCCAGAATTGGGTTGTCTTGGGCATTAAGATTGTAACCCGACTTTTGGGAGTATAGCCAATTGTAGAAAGCCCTCAATACCCGATAGTAAGCGTGCTTGCCTCCATCACTACAGCCAAGATTATCAAGGAATAGGGCTATGTCCTGCCCTGTGACCTGGAGTCCTATCACACGACTAGCAAGTTTCAAATACCCATTGTAGAACTCAATGGAGCGAGGACTTAAACCTTGCCGTCTGGACTTGATAAAGTTGCTTACCAGTTGCTTACCATTTTCCATAAAGTGGTAAGCATTTTCTGGTGGTAACTGTCGGGATTTTATCCCCAATAATGGTGATTTTGAATCTGGCGGGAGCGCATGGGAGTCGAACCCACCGAAGACAGCCAAACTGCCCCCCAACGGATTTGAAGTCCGCGAAGCCCACCGGGACTCATCCGCTCCCCTATCCCTACTATATCCCAAAGACCGGCTTTAGTAAACACACCGAAAAAGGCCCGGCCGGGCAGGAGCGAACGTGAACTCTACAGGGGTGGTTACGGCTGGACAGGCTCTATCTCCCTCAAAACTACATCAGCGATGACGGGCAGCCGGGCCTGGAGTTCCGGCGTGAGGTCCATGCCCAGGGATATCTCCTTCGGTTCGATGCCGATGATGACGGTCTCCTCCGGCAGGCTGCCGGACATCTCCATGAGCTTCAGGTTGGGCGCGACGCCCATCTCATGCGCGGAGGCGAGGTCGCCGGCGCTGGCGTCGAGATCGTCTGGTCGGAAGCGGTAGACGGAGCCGGGTTCGCCACCGGCTTTCGCTGAATCGACGATGATGAGCTTTTCGTTCGTCCGCGTGTAGGCGATGATATCCGGTGATGTGCCGCCATCGACGAGCTTGACGTCATCCGGCAGGTCGAGCGCCTGGAGGTGCTGGATGACGTGGATGCCGATGCCTTCGTCCTTCATCAGCAGGTTGCCCACACCGATGACGACGACGCGGGGTATCTTTTCTTCGTTGGAAGAAGCTATCATGGCAGGTCCTTTCAGCAGATCCTCGGGAGCAGTTCGCCCACCGGCACATCCACGATGCGGGAAGCCCCGAGGGCGGTCGTCATGACGACGCGGCCGGGGTGTTTATCGGTCACTTCCCCGATGATGCAGGCTTCTTTCCCGTACCGGTGCGCTTTCATGACCGCGAGGACGGCGTCCGCCTTTTCCGGCGGGACGACGGCGACCACTTTGCCTTCGTTGGCGATGTAGAGCGGGTCCAGCCCGAGCAGTTCACAGGCGGCCAGTACGGAGCGATTAACAGGCAGGGCTTTCTCATCGATCCTGATGCCCACTTTTGATTGTACGGCGAAGTCGTTCAGCGTGGTGGCTAGGCCACCCCGGGTGGGGTCGCGCAGGCAGCCCAGCTCCGGGCAGACGTCCAACATGGCGGCCACCAGGCCGTTGAGCGGGGCGCAGTCGGACGGGACCGGCGTCTGGAAGGTCAGGCCTTCTCTCTGGCTCATGACGGCGATGCCGTGGTCCCCGATGCCCCCGTTGATGAGGACGACGTCTCCCGGCCTGGCATTGGACGCCGAGATGTTCGCGCCTTCCCGCACCAGCCCGACGCCGGCGGTGTTGATGAACAACTTGTCCGCGCTGCCCTGGTTGACCACCTTCGTGTCACCGGTCACGATGCTGACACCGGCTTCTTCCGCAGCGGCCTTGATGGAAGCCAGGACTTTTCTCAGGTCGGTGAACGGCAGGCCCTCTTCGATGATGAAGGCGAGGCTCAGGTAGAGCGGCCGGGCGCCGGACATGGAGAGGTCGTTGACGGTGCCGCAGACGGCCAGTTTTCCTATGTCCCCGCCGGGAAAGAACAGCGGGTTTACGGTGTAGCTGTCCGTAGTGAACGCCAGCCGGCCGGAGACCTCGAACACGGCTGAGTCATCGAGCTTGTTCAGGATCGGGTTGGCCAGGTCCGGCATGAAGCCCTTGATGAGGTCCTGGCTCATTTTCCCGCCGCTCCCGTGCGCGAGGAGGACTTTATCTTCGTTCATGATCGTTCTATTTTACCATGAGAACGAGTTCGATGTCCGGTAATCGTGAGGCGTGAAGGAAATCTCTCCCCGCCTCTCTTTGAAAGAGAGGCGACCCATCGTGCAGGTTTAGTCCTTTGCAGCGAATCCCTGGACTGTGCCCGGCTTCGTGCAATACGTTCCATGACGCGGGGAATGTTACGGTACGCTGCTATTTTTGTCCTGTATCGCCCGGCAGTTCGACATCCTGCAGCGCCGTATTGCCCTTATCCGTGGAACTGATCACGGACAGGCTGCCGTCCGTTTCCAGTACGACGGCCCCGATGTCATCCAGGGCGGCATAGCCGCTGGACCGGGCCGCCTGCCGGACCTCCGCTTCCAGGACGCGCTCCTGCTTCATGGCGTCTTTCAGGAACCTGCCGCGATACAACAGCAGGCGGGGCTCATCCTTGACGATTTTCGTAATCGGTTTCCAGCGGGTGGACAGCCAGGTAACGGCGAATTGGAGCCCGATCAGCACCAAAAAAGCGAGAATACCTTCAGACAGGGAGACCTCGCTGGAAAGCAGTATCGTGGCCAGGGTGGAACCAAGCGCCACCGTCACGATGAGATCGAAGGCGTTCATCTTGGAGAGGGTGCGCTTGCCGCTGATGCGTTGGATGAGTATCAAGCCGGCGTAAGCCAGCACCCCCACCACCAGAATCCTTACCAGGTCGTACCAATCGTCGTAGAACATCCCCAGCCTCCCCGCCTGTCCCTATTCAAAGTTTATCTCGGAGGACATGAAATGGAGCCATGTGTTAGCGGTGTTGACACCAATGAAAAACCATGATACTATCATAAAGTACTTTATTTATTAAAGTTGGTTAATGAGATGAATAATACGACGAGCCGGAAGCTCGAACGCAGCGTTTTTACCTCTTTCTTTCAGGACGGCTCAATTGAAGCCGTTACCGGATTGATCTTGTTGGAAATAGGGCTCATCATCCTTCTCAGCCGTTATGCCGCCAGCGATCTGCTCAGTGGAGTGATGGTACTGCCCGCGGCGTTTCTCGTTCTGGGCGCGATAGTCGTGCTGAGAAGGTATAAGGTAATACCCAGGCTGGGAAGCGTGAAGTTTACGCAGGAGCGACGTCGCAGGCTCAGCAAGTTCGCCGTCATACCCATCTTCGTCCTCATCGCCGGCGTGCTGCTCAGTTTGACCGGCGTCCGGGAAGCCGAGGAAGGACGGGCATGGGTCACCCTTCTCCCCGTCAGTCTCACCCCGCTTTTTGTTTTTTCCATCGCAGCCTATTACCTGGACATGAAGCGCCTGTATATATACGGCAGCATTGTCGGTCTCATACTGCCCCTTGGAAAATACCTGGAAACGGTCATCGTTTCTGCTGTCGTACTGCCGGCGCTGTGCCTGGGAATGGCGGTCCTGTTCCTGATTGCAGCCGGATTCGTATTTGCGACGTTCCTGCGCAGGTATCCTCCAGTAGAGGTCAGCGAAAGTGGGTAGTCAAGAGGAAAACCGTCAGGAAGATGCCGTCTCCGGGGTCATGAATATAGACCGGCTGGTCCATTCACCAGCCAGACTGGCGATACTGCTCTATCTATCCGTAGTAGATGAAGGTGATGCCGTCTACCTCCTGAACCGGACCGGTCTGACGTGGGGTAATCTTTCCGCCAACATGAGCAAGCTGGAAGAAGCCGGCTATATCGCGATTGCCAAGCAGTTCAAAGGAAAAAAGCCGCATACCGTGTTGAAGCTGACGGACAAGGGCAGGCTGGCGCTTGCTGCCTACCAGACGACCATGAAGGGTCTGCTGGGAAACGAGTAGCGAAGTATTTTATGGGTTGAGTGATCGCTGGCCTCAGCTTTTACAGAGCGTCCCCGGCCAAAGGGCTGAAAAGCCTGTTCCCTCAGAAGACAATGGAGTCAACCGCTCAAAGGCGGCTTTACCTTCAAATCGCAGCCCGGGTCACTTTTAGCTTCTATGCTGTGGTTTTCAGCTTTGAGTTCTGAACTGTGAACTATTCGCCGAACTTGTAGTAGGTCGCGCAGCAGCCCTCTGAGGACACCATGCACGGCCCTACCGGGTGCTCCGGCGTGCAGGCTGAGCGGAACAGCTTGCATTCCAGCGGCGTCGCGACACCGCGTAAAATGCTTCCGCACAGACAGCCCTTCGGTTCTATCGCGGGACCGGGGTCCACCTCGAAGCGCCGGCCAGCGTCGAAGGCCGCGTATTGCTCCCGCAGCACCAGCCCGCTCCCCGGCACGACGCCGATACCGCGCCAGTTGGCGTCGCCGGGCTCGAAGACAGCGTCCATCAACTTCAGCGCCGGCAGGTTACCCTCGGCCCTGACCCCGCGCGAGTAGGCGTTTTCCACCTTCGGCTCACTGTTCTCAATTTGCTCGATGAGCCGTTCCACCGCCAGGAGCATGTCCACCGGCTCGAATCCGGACACCGCGCAGGCGATGCCGTAGTCCCGGGGAATAAACTCGTACGGCTTCGTGCCGATGATGGAGCTGACGTGGCCGGGGCAGATGATGCCGGTCAGGTTGACCTCCCCGAGATCGAGGATGGCCTTCATGATCGGCGGCGCTACTTTATGTAAAGATAACACGAAGTAATTTTTCAACCCCAGCTTTTCCGCCTGGAGGATGGACGCGGCGATGGTCGGGGCCGTGGTCTCGAAGCCGATACCGATGAAAATCACTTTTTTATCCGGATTGTCTTTGGCTATCGCCACGGCGTCCTGCGCGGAATAGACAACGCGGATGTCCGCCCCTTCCGCCCTCGCCTTCTGGAGGCTGGTATAGCTGCCCGGCACCCGTATCATGTCCCCGAACGAAGCGATGATCACGCCCGGCAGCCGGCCCATGGCGATGGCCCTGTCCAGGTCGCCTGCCGCAGTGACGCAGACCGGGCAGCCGGGGCCGGAGAGCATTTCTATGTTTTTGGGCAGTAGCTGCCGCAGTCCGTTCTTGAAGATGGCCACGGTATGCCCGCCGCAGAACTCCATCAGCCGGGCGGGCTTGCGCGATATTTTATGGATACGTTCCAGCAGTGTCTTTGCCAGTTCCGGATTTCTATATTCTTCGACGTATTTCATGGACTATGTATTGTGTCATTGCGGAGCGGTCCCGGTATAAGCCGAGACCAGCGTGGCAATCCGGATGTACCTTTTTGCCTTAGTTTGGGATTGCTTCATCCGCCCAAGGCGGATTCGCAATGACAGAGTGCGCTACCCTTCCTTTGCCGCCGCCTCGTTCAGGTCGGCGATCTCCCGCAGGATGCCCAGGGTCTCCTCCGCCTCCGCCGCGTCGATGACGCTGATGGCGTACCCGGTATGCAGCAGGACGTAATCGCCCACTTTTGCTTCGGGGGTCAGTTGCAGGCTTACGTCCCGGGTCACCCCCTCGATGTCAACCTCGGCCTGCTCACCGTTGATCGTTTTAATCAGTGCTGGAATTGCTAAACACATGCTTGCCTCGCGCTATCCATCTCCCAAAAAAATATGGATGAATTACGGCGGATTCATTTCTACTTCTTGAAATCCTTGCCGGTCACGAACGGCTCCCCGATGACCGGTCCGACGGCGTTGTACCGCGGCGGCTTGCCCCGGCTGTAGATGATGGGGCGTATCTTGGTGATGTCCGGCATGCCGTCCGTGAGGCAGAAGCCGGTGACCCGCGTGCTGATGACCTTACCGATGACCAGGGCATGCAGCCCGACATCCATGATGTGCAGGACCTCGCACTCCAGGTTGACCGGGCACTCCTCGATGAGGGGGGTCGTTTTCAGGGTACCGTAGAAGACGGTAAACCCGCAGTCCTTTATCTTGTCCGTGTCCCGGCCGGAGACAGTGCCGCAATAATCCGTTTCGGCGATGAAGTCCTCGGCAGGAACATTGACCGAGAACGCCCGGTTCTGGTAGATGCCCTGGAGGGTATGCCGCTGGTGGCGGACCGCCAGGGTCACGATGGGAGGCTCGCCGCCGCCGATGCCGCACCAGGCGTACGTGGCAACGTTCGGCTTGCCGTTATAGACCGTCCCGACGAGAACGGTCGGATTGGGGAACAACCATGGCTGGGGTTCGAACTCTTTTTTGCTCATTACCTGCCTCCCTTGATGTCCCTGCCTGTTTTGAACGCTTCCGCGATGGTCTCGCCGACGCGGTTATATGTCCCGGGCCCGAAGACGAACAGCCCGGCTTTCTCATAAGAGGGCTTCCCGTCCACGAGGATGCTATCTGATATATGGGACTCGATGACCTGCCCGACGATGAGGACATGGCTCCCCAGGTTGAGCATGTGCCGGACGATGCATTCCAGGTTGACCGGGCACTCCTCGATGAGGGGCGCGCCCTTCGTCTCTCCGTAGAAAACGTGGAAGTTGCAGTCCTTCACCTTGTCCGTGTCCTTGCCGGAGACGAGGCCGCAGTAGTCCGTCTCCTTGACGAGGTCCGCCGAGGGCACGTTGATGGAAAAAGCCCGGGTCTGATAAATGCCGCGCAGGCTGTACCGGTGCGGCTGGAGGGAGACCGTTACCTGGGGCGGCGTGCTGGCCGCGACCCCCGTCCAGGCTGCGGCAGCGAAGTCCGGCTGCCCGTCCACCACCGCCCCGACGAGCACAGCGGGATGCGGCCAGACCATTGGCTGCGGGCCGAGTTTCTTCTTCATATCATGCCTCCTTATGGCGGGCTATCACTGCCTGTCCCAGCGATATGCCCCCGTCATTGCAGGGTACCTGCCGGTGGGTATACACCCGGAAACCGGCGGACTCGAGTTTCAAGACCGTCTTACTTAATAGTAGCCGGTTCTGAAAAACGCCGCCACTCAGCGCCGCGCTTTTCAAGCCGGTCTTTTCTGAAATAATCTTGCTTAGTGTCAGTACCATCTCCGCGACGGTATTGTGGAACCGGGCGGCGATGACCTCCGCCGGCGTCCTGCTGCGTACTTCATGGGCGACGGCGGACAGCAGGTGCCGCAGCCGGACGACCGTGATGCCGTTCTCCGTCCCGGTGGTGAACGGGTAGACGCCGTCCTCTTCAGACAAAGACGCAGCCGCGGTTTCCAGGTCGATGGCGGCATGGGCGTCGTACTGGACGACGGTGCGGATGCCGGTCATCGCCGCGACGACGTCGAACAGCCGTCCCATGCTGGAGGTCAGCGGCGTGTTGATTTTTTTATCGACCTGCTCCCGGATTATGTCGAGTTCGGCTTTATCTATCTCATTGACGAACGACAGGCCGTCCATATCGATGTCCAGCGCCTGCAGATACCCGACGGCCGCCCGGTACGGTCGCCTGATAGCCTGCGCCCCGCCCGGCAGCGGCAGGTATTCCAGGTGGGACAGGCGCTCGAAGCCGGCACAGTCAGCCGCCAGGAATTCCCCGCCCCAGATACGGCCGTCTGTCCCGTAGCCGGTACCGTCCAGCGATACCCCGATGACTCGTTCATCGATGCCGTTGTCCGCCAGGCAGGCGGCGATGTGGGCGTGGTGGTGCTGGACCTCCAACAACGGCAGTCCAGCCTTTTCGGCCAGTTCGCGGGCGTACTTGGTCGGCAGGTACTCCGGGTGCAGGTCGCAGGCGAGAAGTTCCGGTTCGATCCTGAAGAGCTTTTTGTATAATTCGATGGTCTGGCTGAAATGCTCCAGCGTTTCCAGGTTTTCCATATCCCCGATGTGCTGGCTGACAAACGCATAGTTGTCCCGCGTCAGGCAGAAGGCGTTCTTCTCTTCCGCCCCGCAGGCGAGGACCTGTTTCCCGGTTTCCGGCATCCTGACCGGGTAGGGAGCGGCCCCTCGCGCCCGGCGGACGTACCGGGACATTCCCAGTTCCACGGTCATGACGCTGTCATCGTAGCGGGAGTAGATGTCCCGGTCATGGACGAGGAAATAGTCGGCGATGGAGCCCAATCGACTGAGGGCTTCATCGTTGTCCTTTACGATCGGCTCCTCGCTGAGATTGCCGCTCGTCATAACCAGCGGGATACCCGCATCGTGCATCAGCAGGTGATGGAGGGGAGTGTACGGCAGCATCACCCCGAGGTGCTTCAGCCCCGGCGCCACCGCCCGGGCGATGGCGCTTTCTTCCTGCCACGGTACGAGGACGATGGGGCTTCCCGGCGACTGCAATAACGCTGTTTCGGCATCGGAAATCCGGCAATGCTTCCTGATTTCCTCGATGGAACCGAGCATCACCGCGAACGGTTTGGCCGGCCGCTTCTTCCGCTCCCGCAGGGTGGTTACGGCGGCTTCGTTCGTGGCGTCGCAGGCCAGCAGGAATCCACCCAACCCTTTGATTGCCACAATCTTGCCCTGCCTGAGTAGCCCGGCGGTAACGCGGCCGTAGTCCGGGGAAGAACTCCTTTCTTGTCCCCCCCTTTCGTAAAGGGGGATTAAGGGGGATTTATTCCCCGGCTCATTTACGGAAATTGAGGCTCCCTGATTATCCAAGAGCTCCAGCCTTGGGCCGCAGACCGGGCAGGCATTTGGCTGGGCATGGAACCGGCGGTCGAGGGGGTTCTCATACTCTTTCCGGCAGGCCGGACACATCGTAAACTTCTGCATCGTCGTGTTGGGGCGGTCGTAGGGAATGTCCGCGATGATGGTGAACCGCGGCCCGCAGTTGGTGC
>CAZQQL010000065.1:0-18301 GCA_964595455.1 uncultured Dehalococcoidaceae bacterium | reverse complement strand
CCTGTTCCCTTACACTATCGCCAGCACTCCCGGCTGGCCGAGTGACAGCGCCAACATGCAGCGAGGCTCCACGTGGTGGACCGTTTTCGAGTCCCTGGTCAAACTCGATGCCGCCGGGGAGCCGATCCCCTGGCTGGCTACTTCCTGGGAGTGGGGACCGGAAAAGACTTATATCACTTTTGAGCTGCGCCAGGGTGTTAAGTTCCATGATGGTTCCGAATTCAAAGCGAACGCTGTGAAGCTCCAGACTGATTTCGTGGCGGAAGAAAATCTTGCCAATGCTAATGATTGGGACCGCTGGGAAATTCTCAACGACTATTCTATTCGCCTGTATCTCACGCAGTACCAGACAGATTTCTGGAGCAATATGACCGGTATCAACGTGAGCTTCTTCTCGCCCGCTTCCTATGAAGAGCACGGCAAAGAATACATGAAAGAGCATCCTATCGGGACCGGTCCGTTCAAGTTCAAGAGCTTCGAGAAAGATGTAGCCCTTAAAGTTGAACGCAACGATGACTACTGGCAGGAAGGCCTGCCCTACCTTGATGAAATCCACACCCTGATCGTGAAGGATGAGACGACCCGCCAGATGGCCTTACAGTCCGGCGAAGGTGATGTCAGCGTCCTCGAAGCCGCCAAGTTCCTGAATGACATGAAATCAATCGGATTCACGGTCCTCTCCCAGTATGGCGGTACCGACTTCATCATGTTCGATACGGCGAATGAAGGCTCCATCTACAACGATGTTCGCATCAGACAGGCAATTGAATACGCGATTGACAAGGAAGAAATTGCGGAAGCCCTGGGCTATGGTTACTACGTTGCCAACAACCAGATGCCACCGCCGGATAATCCTTCTCATAACCCTAATGTGCCAAAGCGCGAATTCAACGTTGAAAAAGCCAGGGAACTTATGGTTGAGGCAGGTTATCCAGAAGGCTTCGCCGCCACCATGATCACCATCGGCACCAGCCCCACCGCGCAAATCCTCCAGGAATCCCTGAAAGCTATAAATATCAATGTCACCTTTGATGCAGTTGATAACGCCAAGTTCTGGGATTACATGCTCAATGGCTGGGACAATGCCATGGTGTACGTCGGCTATGCTGTCGGCACCAATTACCCCGCCTGGTTGAAGATGTACTTCCCCCCCACCGGCGTTCTCGATGTCAGCGTGAAGCTGCCTGATGAGATCCTCGCAAAGATCGGCCCGGCGCTGTCCGAACAGGACCCGGCCAAGGCCAAGGTTCTCAGCGATGAACTTCTCCAGCTTACCTGGGAAAGCGCCATATTCATACCCCTGTATTCCAATGCTCTGGGCAATGTCCTATCTCCCAAGGTCCACGATACCGGCCACTTCCAGTATTCGGACTTCTCCATCTGGGACCCGGAACTTGCCTGGATAGAAAAGTAAATAGACCAATCTCAGACCGGGAGGCTTTCCAGTCTCCCGGTCTGATTCCCGTAACGAACCATTCATTGTTCCGGATAACATCGCCAGCGGAACCCGGGACGAAAGCTGAAATGATACATTTCCGGGCCTTTTCAGGTACCGTGAAATAAAGTGGGGCCTGCTATGCTGACGTATTTGACGCGCAGAATCATACAATCGATAGTGGTCATTCTTATTGTCACCATCTTCGTTTTTGTCGGCATGCGGTTATTGCCCGGCGACCCTATCTATATGCTCTTCAACCCGAACCAGGTTGCGAACCTGACAGAAGAACAAATCGAGAAGATCCGCCATGACGCCGGATTGGATAGACCGCTCATGGTCCAGTATTTCAGCTGGCTTGGAGATGTTTTTACAGGAAATCTCGGCGAGTCGATTTTAACCAAAGAACCAATATCAAAAGACCTGGTGAAACGTATACCTATAACCGCTTATTACGGGATAATTGCGTTCATTCTCGGAACAATCATAGGTATCCCGTTTGGCATTATCAGCGCTATCAGGCGTGGTTCGTGGATCGATACCATCGTCACGACGCTTGCCAACCTGGGGATCACGGTGCCGACATTCTGGCTTGGCATCATGTTGATCTGGTTGTTCTCAGTCAAACTTGGCTGGCTGCCGGTAATCGGCTATACATCACCCTTTGAAGACCTGGCGTTAAGCTTGAAAAAACTCATAATGCCGGTGTTTTGCATGACGATATTTCCTATCGCCGGCTACGCCCGCCAATCCCGCTCCAGCATGCTGGAGGTACTGCGCCAGGACTATATCCGGACAGCCTGGTCCAAAGGACTGAAAGAACGCGCCGTCATTACCGGGCATGCCCTGAAGAACAGCCTCATCCCCATCGTCACCCTGGCGGGCATGGGTATTTCATCCATCGTCGGCGGCTCGGTCCTGATCGAGCAGGTTTTCAGTATCCCCGGTATGGGACGCCTCGCCGTCGATTCTCTTTTTCAGCATGACTATACGTATGTCCAGGGCATCACCCTGGTCATGACGGCCATAGTGGTAGCATCCAACCTGCTGGTCGATATTTCGTACGGGTGGCTGGACCCCCGGATCCGTTATGATTAACAGCCGGCGTTGTTGAGTAGAAATCGTCTCCGGTTAGAGGATAGCAATGGCACAAGAAACGCAAATGATAGACTTATCTCAGGTGTCGACCATCCGTGTCAACGAAAAGCGCAGGTTCTTCAGGGTGTTCCTCGGTCGCGGCCTGGTGGTATTCGGGCTGGTAATTCTGATAATTTTCTTCATCACTGCTGCTTTCGGGTTCTTGTTTTCACCTTATGAACCGACAACTCAGGTCCTGCGGGACAGGTTGGCGCCTCCTTCCGCTGAGCACTGGCTGGGTACCGATGATATCGGCAGGGACACCCTGAGCAGGCTCATCCATGGCGCTCGCATGTCCCTCATGGTCGGCGTCGTTGCCTTGAGCATTGCAGCCGTCGTCGGCATCATAGCCGGTCTGCTCGCTGGATACTACAGTGGATGGGTTAATGTCGTCATCATGAGGATCATTGACGCCCTTATGTCTTTCCCCATGATTCTGCTGGCTTTGCTGTTAGCCGGGCTCCTCGGGGGTGGGCTCGTGAACGTCATGATTGCCCTTGGCGTAGCGATGATACCGGCTTATGCTCGTCTGATGTGCGGTCAGGTACTGGCGATAAAAGAGAATGACTACATACTGGCGGAACGCTCCATGGGCAGCGGCAGCCTCCGGGTAATGTTCCGGCATATCGTCCCCAACGCTCTGCCGCCGCTTATTGTCATGATAACGATGCAGATCGGGGCCGCTATCCTGGCTGAGGCTGGCTTGAGCTATCTCGGCATCGGTATTACACCTCCAACGCCTTCATGGGGATCCATGGTCAATGACGGGTTCAAATACCTGATGACGAACCCCTTGCTGTCCTTTGTACCCGGCCTGGCGATCATGATCGTTGTGTTTGCTTTTAATATGGTGGGCGATGGCCTCAGGGACGCTCTTGACCCGCGCCTGAGGGGAACTCTTTAATAATCATACGGGGGTAAAACATGGCACGTTATCTGCTTTTTGCTTTCAGCGACTGTAAAGACCCTTCCCGTGAAGACGAATTCAATACCTGGTACGACACTATGCATGTGCCGGACATGCTGCAGGTGCCCGGCATGATCAGTGCCACCCGGTGGGTAGCCGCCCAACCGGCAGAAGGCCAGCAGCGCAGGTATTTGGCAATGTACGAACTGGAGACTGACGACCTTCAGAAGTTCGATAATTCCGTACGGGAGCGCGGCATGCGGACCATGAAAGAAGGCCGGTTCAGCGACCTGCCGGCATTCGACGCTCCGAATATCCCGCGGATTTACCGGCAGATCATGGATGAGAAGAAAGCTAAACCTGAGTAGCTCTCCAGATTTCCTGTAGATATTATTTCGGTTTTCGTTAATACATCGCCGGTACCACCCATACGATCGCTGTCTGGATTGTGGTACCGGCATTTCATCATCACATCTGTGTCTTCACTGCCAGAACCCCGGCAGTACCTTGACAGACCTCCCAGTTCGCTTTATCCTTTTTTGTTACCGGTACATACTGTTCCGGGGTAGATCACAACTATTATTAACGGTTCCTTCTTCGGCGTTTACAGCAGAGGAAGTGGGGCGGAAATGGGTAGAGGGTCTGTGACCCGTAAGGAGGCTGTCATGAAGAAACTCCGAATTCCTCTGACGGCGTGTCTAGCCCTGCTGTTGCTCTTCATTTGCGGAAGGCATGTGGCAGCCAGCCCTGTACCTGGGATAGAAACCATTGAGACTAACCAGGTAACCGCCCAGGATGGTGATAAGTACGGAGGTACACTTGTTGCCTTGTATCCTTACTCGCCGACTTCTACGCCGGGCTGGCCGGGCGATACCGACAATCCCCAGAAACTGTGGATGACCTGGACGGTCTTCGAGCCGCTGGTGAGACTGGATGCCGCCGGAAAGCCTCAACCATGGCTGGCGACCTCATGGGATTGGGGGGCCAGCAATTCCTTTATCACGTTCAATTTACGGCAGGGAGTGATGTTCCATGACGGTACCCCGTTTTCCTCGGAGGCAGTGAAGATCCAGGCCGAACTTCTGATGGCCCAGATGGACGGCGGTACGTTGAACTGGGACCGTTGGGAAATCATTGATGATCTTACTATCCGCCTCTACTTAAAAAAGTACCTGAGGGATTTCTGGGAAGGCATCGCTGGTTGGAACTTCCTGTTCATGTCATCGGAGGCCTACAAGACCAACGGCCTGTCATGGATGAAGGAACATCCCATTGGTACCGGGCCTTTCAAGTTCAAAAGCTTCGAAAGAGATGATTTACTGGAGTTTGTCAGGAACGAGAACTACTGGCAGGCCGGAAAACCGTACCTGGATGGTATCAAGATGGTGACGGTTAAAGAGCCACTTACGTTACAGACCATGATGGAGAACGGGCAAGGAGACATGTCCTGGCTCCAGTCCGGCAAAATACTGCAGGACTTCAACCGGCCGGGATTCAACGTCGTCAGTTCCTATGTCGGCACCTGCTTCCTTATCTTCGATACTACCAATGAAGGCGCCGCCACCAATGATCCGAGAATCCGGATAGCCATCGAATACGGACTCGATAAGCCTTCGATAGTCCGGGCCATGGGATATGGAGACCTGGTGGTCAACAACCAGATCATGCCGCCCGGCAATCCCTGTTTTAACACGGGGCTTCCCTCCCGCCGGTACAATCCTGAGAGATCCAGAGAACTCCTGGCTGAAGCGGGTTATGGGGCCGGCCTCAGTGTAAGATTGACCACGGACGCTTCCGGGACGGCCCTTGCCGTTTGTCTCCAGCAGTACCTGGCGGCTATCGGCATCTCGCTGGAAATAGAGACGGTCGATACCTCCAGGTACTGGAAGTGCAGCATGGCCGGTTGGGATGGCATTCTGATCTCCCGTTATGCCACCGGAATCAATCTGGCGTCCTTCATCAGGGGCTATTTCCCGCCCCTCGGCCTTACCAATATCAGTTGCGAGATCCCGCAGGACATACAAACCATGTGTGCCTCGGCCATGGCGGCAGTCGATGACGGTTCCTTTAGGGCTCTCAGCGATGAAGTGGCGAGGATGATATACGACCGGTGTCTTTTCCTGCCTGTTTTCTCCAATGCCGTAGGCCATATCCTGAGTCAGAGGGTACAGGGGACCGGCGTCATGAAATACGCGGATTGGTCCGTATGGGACCCTGCGGACACATGGTTAGCCGATTAACCTGAAGAGCTATTTGGAGCGTACTACCCTTTTTTAGTCAAGCGGCTGCGCAATTGGCCGCAGCCGGCGTCGATGTCCCGGCCGCGGGAATGGCGGATGGTGGTGGTGATGTGGGCCGCCTTCAGCTCCTGCAGGAACGCCGTTACACCGGCTTGCGGCGGCGGTTGGTACTCCCGGCTGCCGGTATCGTTGGCGGGGATCAGGTTGACATGGCAGTTCATGCCATGGATGAGCCGCGCCAGGGCGCGGGCTTCTGACAAAGAATCGTTGACGCCTTTGAAGAGCACATACTCAAAGCTGACCCTTCTCCCGGATATCCGGAAGTAGTCCTTGCAGGCCTTGACTACCTCAGTCAGCGGATATTTACGGTTCAACGGCACAAGCCGGTTACGGACTTCATCAGTCCCGGCGTGCAGCGAGACCGCCAGTCCGACCTGGAGGCCTTCTTCCGCTAATGTCCTTATCCGGTCAGGAAGGCCGGACGTTGATACGGTCATGCTCCTCGCGCCAAGTCCCAGCCCGTCCGGGGCGTTTAACACTCGGATGGCTTTTACCAGTTCATCATAGTTGGCTAAAGGTTCTCCCATCCCCATGAAGACGATGTTGGTGACCGCTTCACATTTTCCGTTCTGAGAACCAGGGGCGTTATCGCGGAGATATCGGCAAAAGTACAGGACCTGGTCGATGATCTCGCCGGCGGTCAGGTTCCTGGTGAACCCCTGTCCGCCAGTAGCGCAGAATGGGCAGCCGACGGCGCACCCTACCTGGGTGGATACGCAAACGGTAGCTCTCCGGCTTTCGCTGCCGGAACGGCGGTACAGCATGAGGGCGGCCTCGATGGTGTTGCCGTCGGGGAGGGAAAATAGTCCCTTCACAGTACCGTCTTCAGAAGTTGCCAGGTGGACCGGTTCGAGGCTGTGAAGCGGGGTTTTCGAGAGCTTTTCGCGTAGGCGGACGGGGATGTCCGTCATCTCTTCGTATGAATTTGCTAACCGGCGGAAGAGCTGGTTGGTTATCTGGCGTGCGCGGAAGGCAGGCTCCCCCAGGGAAATCATCATTTCCTCGAGTCCGGGGGGAACCAGTTCCACGATACTGCGGACTTTTTCTTTCATCTCAGATCATTATAGCATGGTAGACTAATTACTCTGACAGAATTGATTCAAACAGCCGTAGAACCGCTCTACATAGTGCGGCTGGAGGCCGGTTTGTGATATAGTTCATTGTAAAGCCATCTTTTCTGTGCAATACTGGAGCATCCACCACGATTACCTTTTGGATACTGACGTAATTGAAAAACTTTAGATTCTGGTTCCTGGAAACACGCCCCCAATTTCTCACTCTTTCCATCGTACTGGCATTCCTCGGCACGGTCGTGGCCTGGTATGACGGTTACTTAAACCTCTGGCATGCTTTGATTGCCGGTATCGGCCTTATCATCATCCACGCCAGCGTCAATATCTTCAACGACTACTTCGATTTTCGCAGCGGCGTGGACCTGGCAACCAAGCGCACACCGTTCAGCGGCGGCAGCGGTATCCTTCCGGCGGGCAAACTGACCCAGCGGCAGGTATTGTGGCTCGGCATCGGCTCGTTCGCTCTGGCGGTACCCATCGGCGTGTACTTCATCGTGGTCAGCGGCATCATGCTGCTGCCCCTTCTTCTGGTAGCGGGGTTCCTGGTAGTGCTCTACAGCCCGTTGATACTCAGACACCCCTGGCCGGAGTGGGCAGCCGGGGCAGGGCTCGGGGCGCTGCCGATCCTCGGGCTCTACTTCGTCCAGACAGGCATGTACACCTTCGAGGCGTTCGTCGCTTCCATCCCGCCGGCTCTGCTCGTCCATAACCTGCTCTTTCTCAATGAATTCCCGGACGTGGACGCAGACAAGATCGCCGACCGTCGTACCATGCCCATCGCCATCGGCAAAGACCGCTCTGCAGTCATCTTTTCCGCCGTTACCATCGCTGTATATGTCTGGATTATCGTTTTTGCAGCCATCGGCACGTTGCCGCTCTGGACACTGCTGGGCCTGTTGTCCCTGCCGTTCGGCATCAAGGCCATTCATGGGGCGCTGCATCATGGTTCCATGGAAAAGTTCATGCCCGGCATGGCGGCCAATGTCATCGTTGTCCAGTTGACTCAGGTACTTATGGCTGTCGGCTTCATCATCGACAAACTAATCTGAAGAGTGAATCATTATGACCTCTCCGATCCGTTCACCCAAACCCCTTCACGGGATGTTCAACGCCGTACCCCCGCGGTACGACCTCATCAACCATATCATCACGCTCGGTATGGATACCGGCTGGCGACGTAAAGCAGCCAGGACCTGCCTTGAAGAAAATCCAACCCGCTTCCTGGATGTAGGCTGCGGGACCGGCGACCTTGCCCTGACAATAGCCCGAAACGCAGCGAAGAACGCCGAGATCATCGGCCTGGATTTCAGCGAGACGATGCTGGAAAAGGCCCGTGAGAAAGCATGGAACCTGGGCCTGAACAACAAGGTCGTGTTTGTCAGCGGCGATGCCTCGGAACTACCGTTCGAGACCGCTTATTTCAATTGCGTCGGGATTTCGTTCGCTTTCCGCAATCTGACATTCCAGAACCCGCTCGGCAAGCCGCATTTAACGGAAGTGGCCCGCGTTTTGAAGCCGGGCGGGCGTTATGTCATCGTGGAATCGAGCCAACCGGAAAATCGTATGATCCGTTGGTTGGACCATCTTTATGTCAAGTGCTTCGTGGGGCCGGTCGGGCAGCTTCTCTCCGGCAACCGGGGCGCCTACAAGTATCTGGCAAATTCCATGACGCAGTACTACATGCCGTCTGAGATAAAGGAACTGCTGCTCAAAGCGGGGTTTTCCAGCGTGACCTACAAGCCGCTGTTCTTCGGAGCGGCAGGCATCCACGTCGCCCGGCGTTAGTCAGACCTGGTTTTCGATGCAGTATTCCCGCAGCGTATTGAGAGCAGCGAAGAAATCACGCATCATGACACTGACCGGGTACATGCCTTTTTCGGTGACGTCGAGCAGGCGGTCTCCCTTCACGATGCCGGCCGTCTTCAGGAAAGCCAGTTCAAGGAACAGCTTTCGGTAGATATTGTCTCCGAAACGCGCACGAAAAGCCGGAGCATCCAACCTGCCGCCAAACAGCTTGGTGAGGAGATAATATCTCAGGTTTTCCCGGCCGGCAAGCGGACGCCACCCGATCAGTGGTAAATGTCCTTCTTCGGCAGAGGTGTGGTACTTATCCAGTGAGAACGTGTTAACCAGGAACTTGCCTTCCAGGATGCTGACCGAACCCGCTCCGACTCCGATATAGTCATCATAGTCCACGATATATTCATCGATCATATGGTCGCCCCGGGAAAAGCACCAGGCGGTCGAGGGAGTGTAGCCGCCCCGGTAGAGCTCCTGCAGGATGACGTCGTAGAACTGCCGCTCCCGGGAGTTGTCCACACGGTTAAATTTGCGTTCCATGGCGTCCTTCTTGTGCGGGGAGGCCATGAGCGGATAGAACGTGGCCTGGTCCAGTTCCAGTTCCTTGAACGCCGCTACGTCCGCGGCGAACTGCTCCACCGTCTGTCCGGGAAAGTTGAAGACAAAGTCGACATTCAGGGTATCGAACCTGCCCTGCGCCATACGGAGACGCTCTTTGACCTGTTCGACCGGGCCGTTGTTCCTGCCCATGGTCTTGAGCACGGCATCGTCGAAGCTCTGCACCCCGACGGAGAGACGCTTGATGCCGAGTTCCCGGAGGAAGTCCAGGTTCTGCGGCGTGATTTCTCGTGGCGTCGTTTCCAGTGATATTTCCTTGACCGGGAATTCAGCGCGGAGATACTCGATAACGCCGGCCAGTTCGTCCATCAGGATGGTCGGCGTTCCACCGCCGAAGTAGACGGCCGGGAAGGTGAAACCGCGGGCCTTGTAGGCGGCAATCTCTTTCTTCAGGTCGATGAAGTAACGGCGGGCGGCAGCATCATCGAAAAGGTATCGGTTGAAGCAACAGAACGGGCACAGCGAGCGGCAGAACGGTATGTGGACGTAGAGTGAGACGCCGGTACTGTTCTGGTTCGGGACTATCCGGCTTTGATCGATGTTTGCATCGAGTTTGCCGAACTTGCGGCCTTCCCGCCGGACTATATAGCTTAAGAGTTCAGGTATCAAAGATGGCTTCCTGTTTGGAGATTCCATTCCATGATACCATGCGTGACGCAGCTAATACGAGGAGACGCTTCTGAAGACTTAATCTGCAGACGCTCCCCCAGGGCGGACTGAAAGACCGCCGAATCAAAACGTAAACTCAAGAGAAACCCGCTAAACCAGTCAGGTCTCAGCCTCGCACCCACTTTTTCCTTTTCACTTGTACTTTTGACCTTTGACTTCTGACTTTTAACTTCCCAAAAAAAGTGACAAAACATCCTTGACAATATGAGAACATGTGTACTATTATTCAATCGCTGAAGGATATCCCGGCCTCCTTCCGCCACCGTCTGAAGCCGGATGCCGGGTCCGTTATGAGGATTCCGATCCGGCAGAGAGCGAGTACAACGGGTGGAAAGCGCCCGTCCCGTCATCCCGGCTGACCGTAGGGAACGGGATCGCGTTTATCCGGGACCTCCGCCAGGTAAGACGGAACGCCGGATAACGGAATGTACGGTGAGGACCGCTTTATGCACGGGTCTTCTCCGGTGGCGGCAAGGAACGGCGATGGTCCTTGGGACCTTAACAACTGAATAGATAAATCCGCAGCTTCGGAGAAGACCTTCAGAAGAAAAGAAGGAGACTTTGTGCCAAAAACAGACCCTCCACGCTCGAAGAACTACTTTTAACTTCAGCAGGTCGTTGCCTTCCAGGTGTAGAAGGGAGAGGTCCCTTCCAAGTCTCCCTCTGTCGTAAAGCATGCCCCGTACCACGATACGGGGAGAGGCATGCTTCCGGGGAAGACTGCGGGGTAAGTAAATAAGCAAACTAGAAATGAAGATTACAGCCGAGGCCGTTTTTGACCTGTAACCTTTAACCTTTAACTGCTCTCACAGCTGTTCCTTGACCTTCTCCGCCTGCTCGCGGGACATGCCGGTAGCCGCAACGAGTTCTTCCACGCTGGCTTCCCGTATGCCGGATACCGATCCGAACCTCCTCAACAGGGCTGCTTTACGCTTGGGTCCGATGCCGGGGATGTCATCCAGCAGGGATGTAAAGGTCTTGCGCCGGTGGACGTTCGTGTAATAGCTGACCGCAAAACGGTGTGCTTCATCACGCAGGCGCTGGAGGACATGGAGTCCGGGTGCAGACCGTGGCAGGACGATCGGGTCTTTTCGCCCGGGAAGGAATATTTCTTCATTTTCCTTGGCCAGTCCGATGAACGTTACGCCCTGTATGGCTCCCAGCACCTCCATGACGGCGTTCAGTTGGCCTTTGCCGCCGTCGATGAGAACGAGATCCGGCAAGGTGGCCCAGGTTTCCCCGGCGTCACCCGTGGCAGCCCGTTTGAACCGTCGCTGGAGCACTTCCTGCAGCATGGCGTAATCATTGGCGCCGCTGACGGACTTTATCTTGAAGCGACGGTAATGTGAAGGTTTGGGTTTACCATCCTCGAAGACCACCATGCTGCCAACGGCGGACGTTCCCTGGATGTTGGAGATATCATAAGCTTCCATGCGGACCGGCTGGCGGTCCATACCGAGGGCGTTCCGCAGTTCTTCCAGGGCGTCCTCCGCCTTCACCGAGGATGCCATATCCTTGATTTTGAGCCGTTCCAGTCCCTGGCGAGCGTTTTCCGCCGCGGTATCCACGAGCTCCTTCTTGACGCCCCGGCGCGGCACTTCTATCCGGACGGCTCCGCCCCGGCGTCCCTTGAGCCATTCCTGTAGCACCGGTGTATCTTCCACTGGGTACTGGAGCAGGAGCAGAGCCGGGACCTGGGTGGCCGAGGAATAATACTGCTTGATGAAGCTGGCCATGATCTGCGGCGGGTCTTCTTCCTGCGTGTTACGAAGCAGGAATCCTTCCCGCCCGGTCAACTTGTTGTTGCGAACGAGCATTATCTGGACGTAGGCGTGGTCGTTATCCTGCACGAAGGCGATAACATCTTCGTCCCCGCGAATGACCGCCGCTATCTTCTCTCCTTCTATAACGTTTTCTATGGCGTGGATCTGGTCGCGGAGCTGAGCGGCCTTCTCGTACTGCATCGCCTCGGAAGCCCGGTTCATTCTGGTTTTCAACTCGCGGATGACAGGTTCTCGTTTTCCTTCCAGGAACAGGATGACCTCCCGGACTATCTCATCATATTCCTGTTTCTGTGCGTTACCGGCGCAGGGGGCCAGGCAACGGTTCATATAATACTCCAGGCAGGGGCGAGGGGCCTTGCCGTCCAGCTTCTTCGAGCACTGGCGGTACGGGAAAATGTTCTTCAATACTTTCAGTGTATTCTTCACCGACCACGCCGAGGCGAACGGCCCGAAGTACCGCGCGCCGTCCTGCTCGAACCTGCGGGTAAGATAGACCCGCGGCCACTCTTCGTTGATATCCACTTTGATGTACGGGAAAGATTTATCATCCTTGAGAAGGACGTTATAGTGCGGACGGTACTGCTTGATGAGGGTCAATTCCAGGATGAGCGCTTCCTGCTCGGAACTGGCGATAAAATAGTCGATGTCCGCGATGCGGGAGACCATACGCTGCGTCTTGGGCGAAAGATTACGGGAATTTTGGAAATAGGAACGAACGCGGTTGGATAGGTCGAGCGCCTTGCCGATATACAGGATGTTCCTGGCGGCATCCTTCATAAGGTAGACGCCGGGCTGGTGCGGCAGCCGCTTGACCAGAGCTTCGATTACATCGTTCGTCACGGGAATTATCCTCTATCCAACCTCATTCTAGCACAGCCGTTCCGATGCGAAAACGGTGTTAGAAAAGGTGCTCGATGAGGATACGAATGCCGATGCCGATAAGGACGATACCACCGACGAGTTCGGCCCGTTCCCCGAACAGCTTCCCTACCCTCTTCCCGATTACCAGGCCGAGCAACGTGACGAAGAACGCCGTCAGCCCGATGGTAAGCGTCGCCATCAGGAGATTGACCTGGAGGAAGGCGAAGGAAAGACCTACCGCCAGTGCGTCGATGCTGGTGGCCAGGGAGAGAGTCAGAAGTACCGGCAGCCGCGTGATACCGGCGTGCTTGTTTTCCTTGGCCTCGTTCTCATGGAACGAGTCCCAAATCATCTTACCGCCGATGAATCCCAACAGGCCGAAAGCGAGCCAGTGATCGAACGGTGCGATGTAATCGATGACGGTACTGCCGGCGAACCAACCCAGCACGGTCATCCCGGCTTGGAAAATACCGAATGAAAGTGCAGTACGCAAGCCGATGCTCCTGAGTGCGTTCCCGATGGATACGCTACCCGCGATTGAGACCGCAAAGCAGTCCGCAGAAAGCCCCAGGGCAATAATGAAAATAGAAAGGAAGCTGGTTTCGGACACGTTCAAGTATCGCATAATAGCGCCTTAACCAGCAAAGCGGACGCATTTCGCATCCGCTTTGATTGGAGAACTTGCTGGACTAGATCAGCTGATTTTGATGAGGCCCTGCTTGATGGCCACGACCACAGCCTCGGTGCGGGCGTTGGCGTTCAGCTTACGCAGGATAGAGGTGACATGGTTCTTGATGGTCTGCTCGCTGATGCCGAGTTCCGCGGCAATTTGCTTATTGAGAAATCCACGGGCGATGAACTCAAGGATCTCGATCTCCCTCGGGGTCAAAGGGGAGATGAAGGATTCTGTCTCACTCCGGAAAGCAAGTTCCTGGAATTGCTGCAGCACATGCTCGGCGACACGGGGACGGGAGGTCAGGGCTTCATTGATGGGATGCTCGCCCCTGGCGACACGTCGCACTGTTTCGATAAGCTGGGCGGCGGTGACCTCCTTGCTCAGATAAGCGACTGCCTGGGCCTTGAGCGCCAGGAACAGCTGGTTATCATCCGGGTTGGAAGTAAGGACAATAACACCGATACTGGGTGAGCGGAGGCGTATTTTCTTCGCCAGCTCGAGACCGGCTTCCGATTGCCCGCCATCGAGGTCGAGCAGGGCCACGTCCGGAGGAAGGTTATCTATGGCACGGAGGACGTCGCTGTTGACGCCGGTAGCGCCGAGAATGATAATGTCCGGTACGTCTATGAATGTGTTTTCAACGGCTTGTTGAAATAGCGATTGCTGGCTGATGATAAACACCTGTATCCTGGCATGGTTGACCATGGTCCTGTTCCCCACCCTGTTAAATACTCAGTAGCGGGTATACCTCCTGGTTCTATTCAGCGGCGCCGGCGGCCGCGGCGGTTTTTTGCTGGAGCATGATGAAATGCTCTACCATTTCCGGGTCGAACTGGGTGCCGGCATTGGTCCTTAACTCCTCGATAGCCTGCGCCTGAGTGAGCTTCGGAGCATACGATCTTTCGGTCATCATGGCGACAAACGCACTGGTCAAACCAATGATCCGGGCATCGAGAGGAATGCGCTGGCCCTGCAAGCCGTCCGGGTATCCGGCGCCGTCATAGCGTTCGTGATGATGCAGTATGGCAGCCTGGCAGTGCGAGATTTCCGGTATTTTTCCAACCAGGGCGGCGCCGAGCTGCGGGTGAGACTCAAAAATCCTCCGCTCATCATCAGTGAGGCTGCCCTGTTTGTTGAGGATAGTCTCGTTGATACACATCTGGCCGATATCCACCAGCATAGCACTCGTTTCAAGCTTGCCGAGGCATTCATCGTCCAGTTGCAGGGCTTTTCCCAGAGCTATGGAGTATTCGGCGACTTTCAGAGAATGGGCCGCTGGAAAATGGTTCTTGGTATCAATGCTATCGGTCAGCAACTGCATCAGAGCATCCATTTTTTGTTCGGGCTGGCACTCGCTTTGCGGTTGGCTGAACTGTATCGTATCTGTTTCCGTGGTGTGTCCTGTCCTGTTCCGGCCGGAACGTTTGACCTTATACAGCATCATGTCCGCAGCATCAATGATTTCAGTATGGCTTACTCCGTCATGAGGCCAGCAGGCGATGCCGATACTGGCGCTGATCTTGACAGACCCCGTCTCCAAACTGCTGCCAATCTTCTGGCGGACCCTTTCCGCTACTTGTATGGCGTCAGCGATCTCTGTGTGCGGCAATAAGACAGCAAATTCATCGCCTCCATACCGGAATGCCCGGTCTGTACCACGGATGGTCGTTCTGATGTATTTACCGACATCCCTGAGCAAATTATCTCCGGAAAGATGACCGTAGGTATCGTTGTAGGTCTTGAAATGATCGAGGTCGATAATGGCGAGAGAGAAGTTACCTCCATACCTGGAATGACGGCTGATCTCGTCATCCAGCATCTCATCCAATGAGCGGCGGTTCAGCAAGCCGGTCAGTTCATCAACACGGGCGCGTTTCTCAGCATCAGCATAGAGCTGAGAGTTCTCCAGCGGCATAGCGATCTGGGAGGCGAGCTGCTCAAAGAGCTTGATGTGCCGCTGCGTGTAAGCATGAGGCTGCTGGCTGGCGGAGATCAGGCAGCCTATCGCGCGGTTCTTGGCAATTAATGGCAGATAGACGATTGTTCTCAACCCGGAACGGCGGTGTGTTTCACCGGTACCGAAGGAGAAATCTTTTTGCAGGTCGGTTTCCAGGAATGTGGTCCGGTGGCTGATGACCCAGCCGGCGCCGGTCCCTTCGACGGGTAAAACATCACCTACCTGGTACTCCGCATTTTCTGAAGCCGATAAAGCGACACAGTAGAGCTCATCGTCCTGCAGCATGACGATGGACGCCCATGACACGTCCACGATCCTCTTGAGTTCTTCAACAAAGGGTTCGAATATTTGCTGGATATCGAGGCTTGAAGCCAGTATGGTGCTGCAGTTGTTGATAACGGAAATTTCTTCTTCCCTCTCTCGCAACTGTTCGCGGAGGTATTCCTTTTCCATGCTCACCGCGACACGGGCGGAGGCTTCTTCCACGATGCTGATGTCTTCCAGGGTATAGCGGCCGCGAGTTCTCTCCCCGAGGATGAGGATGGCGATCAATTTTTCCCGGCTGATCATGGGGACAAAGAGCCGGATGTCCCGGGTCATGATATCATCTCTTTCCTGGGGCCACATGCTCATGAATACCGGCTGAATTTCAAGGCTGTCCCGGGTCAGGATGCTCTTCTGTTTTTCTAGGTACTTGATGATGGGACTACTCCCGCGGATCCGGAGGTTCTTCATCGGGTTGTTGGAATTATTGGGCTCCGTCAACTGGACGATAAAATCATCACCCCCGACCTCTCTGAAAAGAATACATGATTGTTGAGCCATGACCGCTTGGGTCAGAAGAGCCAGGAGTTCACCTCCCTGTTCTTTAAGGCTGAAAATGTTGTGGATCTTGTCGGTGAACTCCGTAAGTTTTTGACGATAGCGGTAACGTTCCCCTTGAAAAGCTCTACCAAATAATGAGAAGAAAGTATCTTTTATCTTAAAGACCGATATTGATGCTGCTAAGCTTATCAACGTGGCTATTATGGATGCACTAGCATCCATTTGAAAATTTAAGATATTGTGTAAAATGGTTAAGCTTGAGTAATAAAAGAGCAGTCCGAATATCGCCAAACTGAACCAGGCCGTACCGTTTCTTACGACAATCTTTATGTCGATCAAATGGTGACGCAGGACTGCGTAACTGATGATAAGAGCCGTGAATAGGTTTCCCAAGTGTGGAATCGGATATTGTCTTCCCCATGGAAGGACTGCAAAAATGGTAAAGAACGAAAGTACAACTATCACCATAATCAGCGCAACTAATTGGTTACGCACAGCAGGATCAGTGTTATTGCGTAAACGACCAGACAATATGTATAGATTACGAATTGCTAGTATCACCGGACCGATAATAAGTACTATGATGCTGATACCATATTCCGTATAAACATGATCGCCAACAACTCTGACTTCATTGACAACGTTGCCGGAGACGATAAAAGCAAATGCACATATGAAGGAAATATATGCAAATGCAGTCCACTTGCTTTTCCCTTGTGGATAAAATGATGAAATGAGTAAATGGAGCTGCGTTACCATCAAGGGGAACATTATCAAGATAAGCTGGAGAAAGATGTTATTGTATTCAGGGAAGAAGTTATTCCTAAATAAGCAATCAAACAGGCTCCAAATAATTGCAGGCGTGAGGAAAAAAATGAATAATGTATATCTCCTGATCCAAGGTCGGTTACTAATAATTGTCAAAAGGACCGGTATATACGCTAACGTTGCGACTAGCGGTATTAATCCATAAATGTTCATTTCATGAGAATTATCGACTCCGAAGACTCTAGTGTCAAGAGGTAACCAAAGTAACTAGACTAAGGTAAGGGGTACTAATTACTAGCCGTTGTGTTACCGTTTTGAATGAATTTGGAGGCTTTGTCCGGCCGAGAGATAATCCAATATTTCATTTGAAGGATTCAAGTGAGGAGGTTTGAGATGCGCTATATCGGCACCTGTACTCTGTTTCTGCCTAGTGAAATTATTGAACGCTCCATGGGGGAGGAACTGTACGTCAACCGAGAAATCTATCATGTCGTTTAAATCTAATAAATTACCGTTAGAAAGCTCGTCATCATTAAAGAGATAGTTCTTAATATTCTTTGCAATGCTACTGATATCGGTATTATTCTCGTTTCTAGGCTCTAGCAAAATATGGAGAATGGAATCCCCAGGCACTTTATACGCGACCCAATCCACATAAGGTATTCCGGATTTATCAATTGCTTGCCAGATATTCTTCTCCGTTAGCTGGATCGTCACGAAATTGATAATTCCATCACAACGTCTAACAAACTCCATTTGAGGAACATGTATTCCCAGTGATTCATCAGATAGTTTAACTATCTTGATCAGATCTCCAATCCGATACCTTACTAATGCTCCTCCGTGGAAACTCGTAACGATCAATTCATAAGTTGAATTGAGTTGAACTTCATTTATGAGAAGGGTCTTCGGGATGTAAGAACTGTCCATATCAAGTTTAAGGGCTTCGTCTTGTGGTAAAAATTCTAAAAAATTTAAGTTTGGTACAAAGACCAAACTATCATAATTCCATAATTGAGTTGCGATGATACCGGCTTCGGTTGTTGCATAGACATCTAGTGGAGAACGTCCCCAATAATATTCTATTTTTTTACGGTAAGCCCAACTATCGATTCCCGTACAAATTATTCCTTTAACGGGCCATAAATCCTTTGGCAACATTGGACGATGCTGTAATTTACTCTTGATGGCGGCTCTCAAAAGACGAAATAATGGAGCTGGATGTTTGATAAATGGCGCAAGGTTAATCGACCCTGATGATTCCATGAATTTTTCGGCAACTTGAACGAGAACAAGTGACAATCCGTAAAAGTAGTCTAGTCCACTTGTGAGGGCTTCAGAAAATCCTTTCCTGATCCTCTGCTCGAACGATGCATTTTCTGCTTGATCTAGATTTGGCATATAGTTGACAATAGCTTGTTGTTCAAGCATGTGAGCCATTGCTCCAGTCAGATACGGTCTGGGAGCCATCGTGTAGATTATTCTTAAAAT
>CAZQQL010000064.1:0-18317 GCA_964595455.1 uncultured Dehalococcoidaceae bacterium | reverse complement strand
AGCCGGAAGAAGTCGATAAGGCCATCAAGTACTGCCTCAATCACCCGATGGGCCCGCTGGAGCTTTGCGACCTGGCTGGCGCCGATACCGTGCTGCACGGCCTCGAGTCCATGTACGAAGAGTTCGGCGAGCGCCTGATGCCCGCCCCGATCCTCCGCAACATGGTGCGTTCCGGCGACCTGGGTCGCAAGACCGGCCGCGGTTTTTACGATTACACCCAGAAATAACATGAACCACTCGTCCTGAGCTTGTCGAAGGACGGGCTATACCCTCCGCTCTGGTTCGACAGGCTCACCATGAGCGGGTTAAATGAGATAACGAAACTCAAACAACGAAAGGAATAAAGCTAAATGGCAAATCCAAATGATGTCGTCATCGTCGGCGCAGTGCGCACTCCCTTCGGGAAATTCGGCGGCTCCATGAAGGACATTGATTACTATGAACTCGGCTCGATTCCCATGAAGGAAGTCGTCAAACGCGTCGGCGTACCCGCGGACACAGTTGACGAAGTTTTCTGGGGCGTCGGCGATACTTCCGCCTGCCGCGATCCCTATACCCCGGTGGCCGGACGCCAGTCCCTCATCAGAGCCGGCCTTCCCCACGAGACCGTTTCCATCTCATTCGACATGGCCTGCGTTTCCGCCATGCACGCCATCAAACTGGCGGCCATGGAAATGAAGGCTGGTGAGATCGAAGTCGCCATCGCCGGCGGCGCGACCTCTTTCGGGCAGTCCCCGATGGTCGTCCGCAACCTCCGCTTCAACGGTTTCCGCATGGGCGATGTCAAGATGGAAGACCCGCTCTACGCCCTCGGCTACAAGGACTTCAATCCCGTGTCCGTAGACAGTGATAACGTCGCGGCGGAATACGGTTTCACCCGTGCCGACATGGACGCCTGGGCGGCCCGCTCCCACGAGAACTACGGCAACGCCTGGAACGCCGGTAAGTTCAAGGAAGAAATCATGCCCCTGCCCATTCCGCAACCCAAGGGCGATCCCAAGATACTGGACATCGATGAGCAGTACCGGGCCGGCACCAGCATGGAAGCCCTGGCGAAGCTGAAGAGCGTCTACGGCACCAAGGCCATCACCGCCGGTAACGCCCCCGGCCTTAACGACGGCGCTACCGCCATCATGCTGATGACCCGCAAGAAGGCCGAGGAACTCAAGCTGAAGGTCCTGGCCACCGTCATCGGCAACGTTTCCATCGCCATCAACGCCAGCCGTATGCCGGAAGGTCCCGGCCTGGCCATGGTCAAGCTGCTCAAGCAGACCGGCCTGACCCTGGACGACATGAAGGTCATGGAGATCAACGAAGCCTTCGCCTGCGTGCCGCTGGTATCCATGAAGGTGGCTGCGGAAGGCAGCCAGAAGAAGTACGACGACATGGTCAAGAAGATGAACGTCAACGGTTCCGCCATCGCCATCGGTCATCCGAACACGGCCAGCGGCGCCCGCGTCATGATGAACCTCATGTTCGAACTGCAGCGCCGCGGCGGCGGGTACGCCATGGGCGCCATCTGCGGCGGCCTGGCCCAGGCCGACGCCTGCATCATCAAGGTTGAGTAAGGAAAATCATCCCCTCTCCCTTGATGGGAGAGGGGTAGGGTGAGGGTGAAACATCGGATTCCTCTCCCATTATTGGAAAATATAAGGAGAAAACAGCACCATGGATGAAAAGAAGTATCGTGTCGATGGTAAGATAGCCCTCGTCCTGGGCGGCGCGGGAGACATCGGCAAAGCCATCGCGGAAGCCCTTTCCGCCGCCGGCGCCAAGACCGTCATCATCAGCAGCCGCAAGCAGGAGAACCTGGACAAAGCGGCAGAGGAAATCAAGTCCCATACCGGCGGCGACGTGGTCGGCATTGCTTCCCACCTTGGCAAGCTCGACCAGATCCAGGCCCTCGTAGACAAGCTCAAGGCGGACTACGGACGCATCGATATCCTTGTCAACAGTTCCGGCTCCAGCTTCATGGTGGACCTCGTGGACGTTGAGGAATGGCAGTGGGACAACGTCATGAACGTTAACCTCAAGGGGCCGTTCTTCCTGGCGCGGGAAATCGCCAAGATGATGAAAGAGCAGGGCGGCGGTTCCATTATCAATATCACGTCCTACATGGGCATCCGCGTCGAGCAGAGCCTGGGCGTCTACTGCATCAGCAAGGCGGCGGTCATCCACATGACCAAGTCCATGGCCAAGGAATGGGGCAAGTGGAACATCCGCGTCAACGGCATCGCGCCGGCCTGGGTGCATTCACGCCTCGCCGATCCCTTCCTCGGGCAGCCCGGCGTCAACGACCGCATGCTGTCCCAGACCGTCATTAACCGCTTCGGCGAACCGGACGACGTGGCCGCGCTGGCGCTCTACCTGGCCTCCGACGCCGCCGCGAACACCACCGCCGGCATCTTCCCGCTCGATTATGGTATGCTGACCTAAGAGATACATAGAACGCTCGTCCTCTCCCTCGATGGGAGAGGATTGAGGTGAGGGTGATATTTCCCCCTCACTCTAACTCTCTCCCGCCAGGGGAGAGAGGACAAATCGGTGCAAGAACAACCGATGGACAAAGGAGGCAGTAACATGCCATCACTAACAGGAAAAGTAGCTATTGTTACCGGCGCCGGGCGCGGTCTCGGGCGCTCCATTGCGGAAGGTCTGGCCAGGAAAGGCGCTAACATCACCTGCGCCGCGCGGACCCAGGAGCAGATCGATGAGACGGCGGAAATTCTCCGGGGTATTGGCGTCAAGGCGCTGCCGGTCTCGACCAATGTGTCCGATGAAGAATCCATCAAGAACATGGTGGCCAAAACGATCGAGGAATTCGGCCGCGTGGACATCATGATCAACAACGCCGGTATCACCTCACAGGACCGGTTCAAGGACATCGCCCAGAAACGCTGGAACCTGATATTCAGCGTTAACGTGAACGGGACGGTCATGTGCACCCAGGCGGTGCTGCCGCACTTCCTGGAACAGGGAAGCGGCATTGTCGTCAACGTCTCATCCATCCTGGCGGTCAGGGTGCAGTACAGCGTCGTGTACGGCGCCAGCAAGGCCGCCATCGAACGCCTGACCCAGGGCGCCGCCCGCGAGGTCCGCAAGACCCCCGGCATCGCCATCACCTGCATCCGCCCGTACTTCGTGAAGACGGACGTGGTGGAAGGCTACCTGGAAGGCCAGGACACCAGCGACTGGGAAACGCCGGAGATGTGGGAGAACTACACCGCCATGCTTTGTGAATCCAAAGCGGAAGACGTCACCGGCAAGATCTGGGACAAAGCCGCGCTGGAAGCGAAGTTCGGCAAACTGAATATCTAGGCTCTGGTTTATTCTTACGTTCCTGAAGCGCCCCGATTTATCGGGGCGCTTTTTTTATGTTACTCATGATTATCCAGGTTAATCCTTAAACATAATCGTGAGAGGCAGATTGATCTCCGTTTCCTCGGTGGCGAGATCGATGAAAGCTTTCACCGGCATAACATCTTCTACAGGGACGTAGGCGGCGCACAGGGTATAGAGGTCCCCGTACAGCTCTTTTTCATAAGGGCGGATGCTCAGACCGGAGCTTTTTCGTGTTTTCGCGAGTTCTGTTCCCTGTGCACGGTCGGGGACCACGACGATGATGTAGCGGTTCGCAGCGTAATCACGTTTTCCCATGATATCGGTGGAGAGGGCGTCGTTACGGGCTTTCAGGATCATGTCGGTTGTTACCATGACCCGGGCGGCGACATCGGTGAGCAGGGGAGGGAGCGGGAAACCGTAGTTAACGAGGACCGGGACAGGGAATTTCCGGAATGGACTACCGACGTCGTCGAATACCCGGATGGTGATGAATTTGGGCAGGCGGTAGCGCACCAGGTGGAAGGGTTTGAGGTCCCAGGTATAGCCGCAATGGCTGCAGGTATGGCTTTTCCCGAAATCCGCCGAAGAACAGTCGAAGACAAGCCGGCAGTTCGGACATCGGCACTGCATCGTTCTTCCACTCCGGGGGTAGCAAATCGGTGATGAGAGTAGAATATACGAGTCTCCGGCTCCCGTCAAGCATAGAGAAAGACGATGTCATTGCGAAGGGCCTTCAGGCCCTGTTGCTATCTCTGAAAACGGGACTGCTTCGCGGAGTTTATCCTGAGGAGCGTGAGGACCTGCAAAGACAAGTCGTACGAACAACCAAAACTACACAGAATCACACTGCTCAAAGATGAATGACGACCGTGCACTCGTCCGTGTCATCGGTCAATGGCGTGGAAATAATCTCCGCCCTGACCGGCCTGCCGAGGATGGTCTCCCAGCGCTGCTCCGTGAAGCCGCGGGGGCACTCGCAGATGGTGCGGGAAGCATAGGTCCCTTTCGGCAGTCCCCGCATGAGCAGACATTCGCACCGCAGTCCCGGGTCCTCTTTGCCCGGCCGGAAACGCTGGATGATGTCATTACCGCGCCGTTCCAGGGTGGTTCTAGAGTCCAACTGCGGAAGGTTTTCCAGGAACTCCTCTTCGGTGGCGTATTGTTGCCTTAATTCTTTGATCTTCAGTATGCCCTGATCGAAGATAGACTGGCAGGTGCGCCCGCAGGCAGTCATTATCTTCTCACAGGTTGCCTTGTCCGTTAGTTCATCTAATCTTTCGATTGCCAGTTTATAGTCCAGTGCACCCTTGACCGGACCCGTTGTCCCCGTTACCGGCTCCACGCCCTGCATGACCTTATGCCGAATCTCCGTCCCGGCGTGTTCCTCGACGCAGCAGCCGAATGCTCTGACCGCACCGGCCAGCAATTCTGAAAATTCACTCATACCCCTTCCTGCTTTCTTCCTTCATACATAGATGATGAACTCACACTCGTCCGTGCCGTCCGTGATGGCCGTTTTACCCAACTCCACCCGGACCGGCCGGCCGAGGACGCTCTGCCAGTACTGCTCGATGAACCCGAGCGCGCACCGGCAGAAGGTGGGGGAAGCGTTGATACTTTCCGGCAGGGCGCCCATGAGATAGCAGTAGCAGCGCATGCCGGCCCCGTACGAACGCGGCGTGTAGTAGTTACGGATGATATCCCCTTCCCGCTCGTAGCGGCTGCCGACTCCCGGCGGAGGGTGGATTTCGTTCTTGAGGAACTCTTCTTCCGTGGCGTAAGAGTTCCGCCGTTTGATCGCTTCATCTGTTTGCGCCCTGTTCATGTTATGGCAGTGCCGGCCGCAAGCGGTCATGATGAGCTTCCCGGTGCCCGGCCCGGCGACCTCGTCGAGGCGATCAATGGCGCCTTTCAGCCAGGATGCCGTCTTCTCCTGGTACGGCGCGGTCTCGCACCCCTGCATCACCCTTTCACGCGCTCCCGGGCCAGCGCATGCCTCAATTTGCCTGCCCAGTTCGCCGAGCTGCGCTTCAGCCATGCGGACTAAAGGGTTTTCCCCGGCCGGGGCGATGGGCACCAGCATGCCGACTATCGATTCGGGGTCGTCGTTGCCCCGGAAACGCTCATCGTAGACCTCGATGCAGTACTGATGTCCCTCCAGCAGCGCCTGTTTCCAGTTGGCGGCGTTGTTTTTAAGCCATCGGTCCATCTCCTGGTTGCTGCTGTCGTAGCCTTTGGCGGGATAGATCTCGAACTCTACGTAGGTCGCTGCCGGAAGCGAGAGCAGGGCATAGTCCGGCGGGACAGTGTTGTCCTTCACCACCACCCCGACGTGGACCGTGCCGGGGCCTTCTCCACCGGGGTAGACCCTGACCTCATATCCTGTTGTCTCAGCCTTGTTCTCGATGGGTTTGCGCTGTGATAGCGCCTCGTACGTTTCCCAGACATGCAGGGTATCGTCCCCGCGTCCGGCAATTCCTGCCACCAGGAAAGCCTCTTTGTTAACTATCTTCGGTCCCATACTACTCCGCCTTTACGCTGCTTCCGCTTTAGCTTTGAACATGTTGCAGCTTCCGGCCGCCAGCACATCGAACCCGAAGCATTTGCCCTTGCCGTCTCCGGCGTCCTGGAAGGACCCGCAGTCCGCGCAGGTCTTGCCCGGCTCGCCCTTTTCCACATACTTGACGTCCATGTCCCTGCCTCCGATATAGTGATGATTCCATCATACCCGGCGGACCGGACAACAGTATGTCATATTTAGAACAATTATTCGTAATATTTTAAGGAATTTTTGAGGCGCTCACGGATGATCTCCCTGATGTGAGGAGGTCCGAGCACTTCGATATCCGGTCCGAAGGACAGGACATATCCGTAGACCCATTCGTCCTCGGGGAGGGTCACGGTGACGTCACAGGTGCCGTCCGGGTTCCGGATGATGCGGTTTTCATCGTAATCATCATGGAGGCGATAGAGGTCATGGGTGCGGAACCGGAGCTTGATGGTGACGAGCTTCGGGAGCGGGGAGGCCGCGGCGTCCTGTTCCGGCGGAGCCAGGGGGCGCCGTTTGAAGACCTGGTCCGTGACGATGATCTTCTTCATCCGGGAGATGCGGAAGGTGCGGAATTCCTGCCGCATCGTGCAGAAGCCCCAGAGGTACCATGCCTGGCCCTTGAACGAGAGCTGCATCGGCTCGACGGTGCGGCGGCTGAAGGCATTGTCCGCGTTAAGGTAGTCGAACGTGATACAGCGGTCCTGGAGGATGGCCTGCTTGATATCGAGGAATTTGTTCTCCTCGTTGGGACCGCTGCCCCAGGGTGAGAACTCGATGTGCACCCAGTCCGCCGCCGCGGCTTTCTTGAAGACCGCGCCTATCTTATCCAGCATCGTCTGTATCTCCGGGTAATTGGTGGCCTGGAGGGTCTTGAGGGCCAGGAGCAGGCTGTCTTTCTCGTGGTCGGTCAGCATAGCTTTATCGATGGCGTAGCTTTCCAGCAGGGAAATGCCGCCGCCGCTGCCCTTGTTGGTGTAGACCGGCACGCCGGCGGCGGAAAGCTCGTCGATGTCACGGTAGATGGTCCGCGTGGATACGCCGAACCTTTCCGCGAGTTCACCGGCGGTCACGGTGGAACGGTTCAACAGGAGCAGCGTCGTTTCCAGGAGGCGGGTTATTTTCATGTGCGGTTTGTCCGTTAACAGCGTTTAACACCAGTATACTACCCGGGACGGTGAAGGGAAAAGAAAGGGGCTCCTCTGGACACGAAGGAACACGGCATGCTATAGTTCGTTCTACAATTGTCATTTTCTTTCCAGGCGAGTGTTATGAGAAACGGAAGCTCACGGTCATTCATCTACCGCACGCTCGCGGCTGACTATGCTTGCGACGCGGCTCTTTTCAGCAAGGAAGGGACGTTCGTCGTGGAAGCGAGGGAGGTACCAGGAAGGCGTACCTATCCCTTTCGCAAGAGGGAACTAGCCATCATCACTACCGGCCAAGGCGTCGTCATTCGTTGTTGCTCCGAATACCGCCACTGGGTAGACGATAATCTTGCCGGCCTGGGGCGAGATACGATTTTCAGTTACCGCGCCATGCATGCCATAAGCGAATTTGTGAAAGAGCAGGGACAGAAGGTTTATGGCAGCCCGGCAATGGGATTTGTATGTGAACCCGAAAACCTTGTCGTTCCGGCGAGCCCCGATGGAATCACAACGAATATCTTCGGGCGGGATGAGATGAAGCGGTTCTCGCATCTGGAAGAATTCAAAAATGCGGTTTCGTTCCGGTATGATAAGGATCGTCCTAACAAAATCGCTTCCCTGGCGAAACAGGGAGAAGTGATCGCAGGCATGGCGGGCGCCAGCTTTGACGCGGAAGGCCTGCTTCAGGTCGGCGTCGATGTATTGCCCGGCTTCCGCAAGCTCGGGATAGGAAAGCTGGTTGTCGGCATCCTGACCAAGGCCATTCTGGAAAACGGCGATGTACCTTATTACACCACGTGGGCGGCCAATATACCGTCCCAGAACCTGGCAATCTCGGTAGGTTACCGACCTGTTTTCCTGGAAATGTGGGCCGGTGACGCGGAAGACCCGGAAGGGGGATAAGCCCGCTCAGCTCTTCCTGAAAGACCGGAACAGGAGGTAGAATGCCGCTCCGGCAAACACCACCGCGATCAGGACTATCATCATCCAGGAATCAGACAGGAACCCCGGTTCAGGGATGTCCCCGGTGACGGGGAGCTTGACCGGCTCGGTCTCTTTGGTTACCGGTCCGCCCAGTGAAAACGTTCGTACAGTAACGTTGTTGTCTTCATCGCTTTCAGGAATGAGATTGTTGTAGTCTGCATACGCCCCGATCTGGTGGAGTCCCGGCGTAATCGTCCAGATGAGTTCGGCGCTGACCGTCTCACCGATGCCAATCTCGTCAACGTCAACCTCTCCAATGACGATATCATCAACGGTGAACACCAGCACGGTCCCGCAGGCTATGCCCTTGCCCCGGTTCTCGACTGACGCGGACAGGGTAATGTTATCGCCCGCGGAAGCATCCAGCGGCGACCAGGAAATGGTTTTCACCATCAGGTCCGCGGCGCTGGTATTGAATTCGTAGGTCTTGGTATTATCTGATTCGTTCAGTTCGACGACAATGTTATCAGCGTCGAGCTTCAATACCAGTTCGTGGTCGCCAGCCGGTAGTATGGCTTTGATGCTGATATCGGTACTTCCGCCGGCGGGGATTTCCGGCACTTCCTTTTTGATCGGCTGAGCGTCATCGAACGTGTATTCCAGTGTTGAAAATGCCGCGGTATCGGTACCCGTATTGAGCACCGTAACGGTGAAATAGACATCGCTCTGGACGAGCGGGTTTTCCATTCTCCAGCTTATCTCGCCGATGCTCAGGTCCGGCGTCAGTGTTGAAAAAGACAGTTCCTTTTCATTGTTGGACTCGTCGAGTTCCGTGGTGGAGTTCAGATTATCCGCGATTACCGTGAGGCCGTGGCTGCCTTTCATGGCGGTCCATTGGAAGGTGGCCGTAAGGGTCCCGCCGGCCGGGATAGCATCATAGGTCAATGTGAACGGCGCTTCGCCGTCGATACTGCAAACGGCGGAACAGGGCTGTGTCTCGCTTTGCCCGGTATTTCCCAGTGTTACGGAGAACGTGATTTCTTCCCCGACCCTGGCTGCTTCCGGCGTCCAGGTAACGCTGTCCACGATGATATCCGGCGGCGGCAGCGTGATCACGCGGCTGTTGTTCTTCTCATCGATCTCCTGCACCAGCGCGGTGGAATCCGCCACTATCTCAATGGTATGGCTGGTCCCGGACGCGGGCCAGGTGAATTCCCGGGTGATGATTTCCTCCGGCCTGACCGGACCGATATCCATATAGCCCATTGCGATGCCGTCCATGTAATAGGATACCCGGGACGGCGCGGTAACCAGCGTGCCGGTGTTCTTGATGCTGACATCGAAGACCACTTCACTGCCGGGAGTTATCTCCACCGGCGACCAGGTGACGGCATGGACTACCAGGTCCGGCATATTGGGCACGATGACCACAGAGTAGGTATTGTTGTTCTCGTTTTCTTCATCGATGTGGTCGTTAAAGTCCACTTCCGCTGTAAAGGTATGACGACCTTCCCTGGACTTCCACGAATGCTTGACGATGGTCGATTTTCCGGCTTCCAGCGTGGTGATGGGGGAAGATGTCAGGTAGGCATCATCCATGTAGTAGGCCACCTGAAAATTCATCGCTTTGCCGCCACCCTGGTTCGTGACGTTCACGCTGAAGGTGACGGTATCGCCCAGGTCAGGGTTTTTCGGTTCCCATGTGATGGATGATATCAACAGATCGGCGGGGATGATGTTGATTGTCTTGATCATCTTGTTGTTGGACTCGTTGATCTCTTTTTCCGTCATGTCTGAATCGGCGCTGGCGGAGATGATGTGTGAACCCGGTTCGGCTACCCAGGTGAAGGTATTCGATTCCGTCTCTCCCGCCTCGATGGTCGGATAACCGAGGTGGCCCTGGAACTTGCCATCAATGTACGGGGAGATTCGCGTCACGCCTGAACTGCCGGCACCGTTGTTCTTCACGGTTATCTTGAATGTAACTGTATCACCTACGGCGGCGTCACTCGGGGACCAGGAGATGTCCGCAATGATAAGGTCGGAAACGAGCGATTTCAGGGTGATACTGCCTTGATTGTTGTTTTCGTCGCTTTCAGGGAGGCGGTTGTAGACATCGACGGTGAAATCAAACACGTGAGTGTCCGGCAGAGCTACCCAGGTGAAGGTGATGTTTTCCGATTCTCCGCTGGCCAGTTCCGGTATGGAGAGAGGTGTCCGGGCTTCTTCATCCAGCCAGCAGCCCAGGTGGCACTCACCCGCCCTGCCGCTGCCCTGGTTGGTGACGGTGACATTGACCGTGACGCTTTCATTCTTAGACGGGCTTACCGGATCGGTGGTAATGGCGGAAATGACGATATCCGGGGCTTCCGGGGAGAACATCACCGTCATCTGGTTATTGTTTTCGTTGCTCTCCTGGACGTGCCGCCGTTCATCGACGATGGCCTTGATGGCATGCTGGCCTGTCTGTGTCGTCCATGTGTACGTGTCTGTGACCGTAGCTCCGGGACCGACCATAGGGATTTCGTGATGGCCCCGCGAACTGCCGTCGATGAGCAGATCGATGTTAGTGGCCTTGGAGGTGGAAGTACCGATATTCGTAATGGTGAGGGTGAATGTGACCGGGTCTCCCTGTGAAGGTCCGGAAGGAGACCAGGAAATGGAATCCACTACCAGGTCCGGCGCGAGAGGGGTGAGTGTGTAGGTAGACTCGTTGTTGGTCTCGTTGGACTCGGCGACGGCCCCGGCGCTGTCACAAATAGCCTTGACGGTGTGCGTGCCGTTCTGGGCCGTCCAGGTAAAGGTGGTGGTCGCCACCATTCCGGCGCCCAGGGGCTCCATGTTGTTGGTGCCGATGACCCCGGCATCTATGTAGCAGACAACCTTGAAGGCACCGGCATTCCCCAGGCCCTGGTTCTTCACATTGATGGTGATCGTTACCACGTCCCCGAGTTCCGGCTCGGAGGGAGATAATGTGATGTGCTGGACGGTCAGGTCCGGTTCATCCGCAGCCATGGCGGTAGGTATCATCAGAGCTTGCAGGGAAAAGAGCAGCGTGAATGCAATGAGTAAACCGGCGGCACGCGCGAACGTGCATCCGGTCTTTTTGGTAAATACTGGCACGTCATTACCCCTTATGTATCCGTACATATCCATTCTAGGAATGGCAGGATACCGAACCAATAGGCAATTGGTCAGGGTAAGAACGGATGAATTGGTACTATACTCATGAAGACGCGGACTCTTCGGGTACTGGTTCGATTGCCCAACCGGGACAATATATCTGCAGGCAGGAGCCGCAGTCCGTGCATTTCTCAGGGTCGATGTGATACTGGTTTGGTCCTTCGTATATCGCGTTAGCGGGGCAATCATAAAAACAAGCCCCGCATTTGACACAATTTTTGGTGATGCGTTGGGTCAAGATTCGGTCCTCATTTCAAAGATGCGTTACTCGTTATCTTTCGTATCCAGTCCCCATTTTTTATACTGTTTGACATAGAAATCCGGGCGCGGGAAGTCAGGCTGCAACAGGAAATGACGCCAGACGGATTCTTCTTCCATCTTCTGGGTACGTCTCATCGAATTCCCGAAAGCTTCGAGCTTGCCGGCCGGGACGGACAGGATGACCTCGTCCTCGCGGGCGGAGGAGCGGGCCTGCTCACCGGGGTCCGGGAAGGTGATACGGTAGTCGCCGGTCTCCATGACCGGGATGATGGCATAGGCGCACGAATCGATGGGGTCAAACTCCGACTTGATGGTCTGGCCGGGCTGGGAGAACTTGATCCACATCATCATCTGCCGTATCTGGGCGGGCTCGGCATAGATCATCACCAGGTCCGGCTGGAACGCGGCTTTCTGGAGCGGGGCCGTCAGGACGCCGATGTATTTGCCGTAGGGGAACGAAGGGCAGTTGACCATCATATTGATGAATTCGTCGCCGGGGTCCCGTTCCACCAGGCCGTAGATAAGCGGAGGCGCGACACACCAGTGGTCTTCCTTCAGCATGGCCACCGTAAAGCCCTGCCGCCGGGACATCGCAAAAGCCTGGCATTGGGCATAGTGCTCTCCCCTGTCACGGAAAGGCCGCAGCGCGCCTTCCGGAATGTCTGACTCTTTTTCCAGCATTTTAACCGCAACGGGATGGGTACGCAGTTTCAGCGCCTGTTCTATTTCTGCTCCGAGCTCATTGAGTTTCTCGATATCCAATGCTCTCTCCTTATTCTCATAGTCTTCTGAATTCGTACTAATTATAGTTCCCCCGTACCAATGTGTCAAAAATACTTGCCTTGGTATGGTAGAATGAAGAAAGATTCCAAGACAGGAAGAATGAATGCAAGCATATCGCCGTCTGGTGTTCCTGGTGCTCTGCGGGGCTTTGCTGTTCCTGCCGGCTGCCTGTACCTCGCCGGGGGAGACGTTCAACAGCGAATTTATCAATACGTTAGCCTCGGCTAAAACACCAGTGACGCCGGAAGACCCCGGCGCCGTCCCCGAGCGCGGCTTCTTTATGGGCGTGCTTCCGGTACCGGCTGACAACCAGACATTTGCGGACTCATTCCGGCTGGCCGGGACCTGTGCGGAGTTCGTTCCTGTCTGGGGGCGCCCAACTCCGTTCTACGACCTCGCCGCCGACCTCGAGGGTGAATGGGGCCGGCAGTTCGTGGAGACCTATACCCGGGGCAACGGGATGTTCCCGATGGTCCATATGTCATTCTACGGCCAAAACATGGAACTCGTTTCCCCGGATGTCATCAAGGGGCCGACTCTTTCCCATCCCGTCTGGCGGGAGGCCTATAAAAAAGCCGCCGTCAATATCGTTCGGGCGTCACGGCCTCTATATCTTTCAGTTGGTAACGAGGTCAACCGGTGGTATGAGACCCATGGAAATGATGAAGGCGACCCTGATGCGTTCCGGAATTTCGTGAGTCTTTACGATGAAATTTATGACGCTGTGAAAGAGGTCTCCCCGGAAACCAGGGTTACCTGCACGTTCGCCCGTGAAATTATTGCTGAGGCTCGCCCGGCGGACCTGGACGTTTTCCGCCTGTTCGATCCCGATAAACTGGATATCATCCTCATCACGAGTTATCCCCACGCTCTTTTCGGAGTCGATGAGCCGTCCGATATCCCGGACGATTACTATACGAAGGTATCAGGGCTGTTCCCGGGTAAACCCTTCGGCTTCTCTGACGTTGCCTGGCCGTCTCTTGAAGCCTTCGGCGGGGAGAGCGCCCAGGCTGGATTCCTGGCTGATCTCACCGGCAGACTGACACTCGACCGGGGGGTCGACCTTTGCATGCTGGGCTGGCCATGGCTGACCGATCTCGGGGAACAGGATACGACCGGCCTGTTGCGCCGTGACGGTACTCCTAAAGAAGCTTTCACGGTCTGGCGGACCATCGCTCTCCTGGATAAGTACGTGAATCCGGAATCCGCGATACCTTCGCGCGCCGTGAAAATGCAGTCGCAAACTGATACGCTGCCGCCGGTCCTCCATAGCAGTGCTTATAAAGAACCAATACCCCTGGCTTATCCGGTGAATACCGCCGGATCTGAGGATTCCCCATTCATATTGCCGGACGGCAAGACGCTTTACGTATGGTTCACGCCGGACCCCTCCATCCCCGCGGAGAGACAATTGCTGGATGGAGTGACCGGTGTATATGTAACCTATCTTCGGGATGACGGGACATGGAGCAACCGGCAGAGGGTCATTCTCAACGACGATATATCACTTGATGGGTGCGTCTATGTCAACGATGACACAATGTGGTTTGCTTCCGCCCGGCCCGGCTACGTAGGACTTGGCTGGTTCACCGCGGAATATACGGATGGTATGTGGCAGGACTGGAAGTACGCCGGGGACGAGTTCCCGGACAGTTACGAAGTAGGGGAACTTCACTTTTCCGCGGATGGACGGACGCTGTTCTACCATTCCGGACGGGACGGCGGTCAGGGCGGCTATGATATCTGGGTTACGCACTTCGTTGACGGCGAATGGTCATTGCCGGAAAACCTGAGGACGATCAATTCCGCAGATAATGAAGGCTGGCCTTATCTGACCGAAGACGGCAACGAACTATGGTTCACCCGCACCTACGAGGGGAGTCCGGCTATCTATGTGTCACGGCTTACGGAGGGCGTTTGGGCGGAACCGGAGCTCGTTATCTCCCGGTTTGCCGGGGAACCCACGCTCGATGCCGCCGGCAATATCTACTTCGTCCATCACTACTACCGTGACGGCGAGATGCTGGAAGCCGATATCTACGTGGCTTACCGGAAGTAACGAAAAAGTCCCAATCCCACTTTCCGGGTTGACCGGTCTCTTATCATCATTACCCTCTGTCTCCAGCAATGACCTCATTTCCAAAATAATGAGAGAGGCCGGGACTGCCCCGGCCTCTTTAGGTGAAGGTGTGCAGGTGTTGTGTCAGGCAGTCGCGAGATCGTCTTCCGGGTAGGCTTCCAGGCCGTGTTCGGGAACATCGAGCCCGTTCAGTTCTTCCTGCCGGCTGGCCCGCAGGCCGATGGTCTTTTTGAGCACCCAGAACAGGATGAACGCGGTGGGGGCCACCCAGGTGATGAGCGCGCCGATGTCGATCAACTGCAGGACGATCTGGTTCCAGTTCCCGGCGATGATGCCGCTGACGTTGTAGGTCCCGTCCGCGAAGATGCCCACCGCCAGGAGGCCCCAGACGCCGGCGCCGAAGTGGACCGGTACCGCGCCGACAGCGTCATCTATCTTCATGACCTTCTCCACGATGGTCCCGGTGATGAACATGAACGGTACCGCGATGGCGCCGATGACGACCGCCGCCCAGGGTGGGACGAAGGCGCAGGGCGCTGTGATGCCGACGAGGCCGGCTAGCGCGCCGTTACAGGCCGCCAGGATGTCCGCCTTGCCCGTCGTGGCGAATTTCCAGTACAGCGCGACCACCGCACCCGTGGCGGCAGCGAGGAACGTGTTGACGGTGATGACCGAGATCCTCAGTTCGGTTGCCGCGACCGTGCTGCCGGCATTAAAGCCGAACCAGCCGAAGAACAGGATGAAGGTGCCGATGACCACGTAAGGCGTGTTGTGCCCTTTGATGGTATTGGGCGTGCCGTCCGCATTGAACTTACCGATGCGCGGACCGACCAGCGCTGCGGCGATGAGGGCCGTAAGGCCGCCGACCATGTGCACCACGCCGGAGCCGGCGAAGTCGATGACGCCGGTAGTGTCACCGATGGTGATGTTGGCCAGCCAGCCGCCGCCCCAGACCCAGTGACCGTAGACCGGGTAAATAATGGCGCCCAGGATGAAACTGTAAGCCAGGTACGCGGTTATCTTCATTCGTTCGGCCACGGCGCCGGCGACGATGGTCGCGGCGGTAGCGGCGAAGACCATCTGGAAAAACCAGAACATGATGGTCGAAACGTCATAGCTTTCCCCGCTCAGGAAGAAGCCGGACATGCCGAGGAACGTATTGCCCTCGTCCAGGCCGGGGAACAGGGCGGAGCCGCCGAACATCAGGGCGAAACCGAAGGCCCAGAACCCGAGGGACGCGATACAGAAGTCCATGAAGCTCTTCGTCCAGTAATTGGTGTTGCTCTTCTTGCGGATAAGCCCGGAGCCGAGAAACGCAAAACCGAGCTGCATGAAGAAGACCAGGAAACCGGCGATTAACGTCCAGATCATGTTGACCGGGGCGGTCTCATCTCCGGCCAGGGTATCGGCGCCGTTGGCGTCGGCGGCGTGGACAATGGCCGGTACTCCGTAGAATGCCACCAGCGCCAGGACCAGCATGATGCTGATGATGAACCATCGCCGTTTCAGCAGCGGCACGCGAGCAGTAGTGTCCATGATATCTCTCCAATCAAAAATAATTCGGGCTCTCTAAAAACCTTTCATTCCGGTCAATTATTCTGCGGGTTCCTGGTTCTCTGCATGCCGCTTTTTGACGATGGTCGGGACGACCACCCACGCTGCGAAAAGTACGACGAACACGATAGCTGCGATGACGATTTCCATCTATTTGCCTCCCCGGTTGTTGTTCTTATGTATTCATGGTAGCTTCGGCATATTTCACCGCCGTTACAGGCGCGTTAAATGCAGGTTACGCGGACGTTACGGGTTTGTTACAGAAGACGGAAACGGGGTATTGACAAAAAGTTGGAAAGGCATATAATGTATCTAGATATATCTAGATAATATGAAGATATACGAAAACGACATCGAGGATCGGAGGAAGTAAGATGTTTGGAGATATGATGTTCGGGCGCCACCACCACTATTATCACGGCCGGCGCAGTAATACGTTCCAGAAAGGTGACTTGAAATACGTCATCCTCGGCCTGCTGAAGGACAATCCACGTCACGGGTACGATATCATCCGCGAGCTCGAAGAACGGTCCCGGGGGCTCTACAAGCCCAGCCCCGGTGTGATCTATCCCACGCTCCAGATGCTGGAGGAAATGGGGTATGCCACCTCCAGCGACCAGGAAGGCAAGAAGGTCTACACCATCACCGAGACCGGCAAGCAGTTCCTGCAGGAAAAAACGTCCCAGGGAGGCGCTACGGAACGCATCAAGCGGCGCTGGAACTTCGGGAACATCGCGCGGATGGGCGCCGTCATGCGGGAGTACCACGCCATCGAGCAGTTGATCGGGCAGGGGTTCCGCCGCCTGAATGATGAAAAAGCCGAGCGCATCCTGGAAGTGCTCAACCAGGCTTACCAGGAGATTGACGCCATATTGTCCGAATAAGACCAATTATTAATAAGTGAAAGGGGAATACACATGGTTTTCTTCAGGTTTCTGGCTGCCGTACCGGGGTTTTTTCTTAGTTCGCTGTTTTTCATGCTGCTCTGGGGCGCTTTCGCGCCGGGGCTGGGAATCGCGACGATTGGCTATGGGACGGCCATGCTGATAACATTAGCGCTCTGGCTGGCGGTCTCACCGTTGCTGGTGGTCCGCCGTAGAAGAGTGTGGTAGTCAAGAGGATACGATGGAGAAGATGGCCGGGGCAATCATGGTGGAGCGGGACGAGGATTCAGGCGATTTCTTTGTCGTCTGGTCCCCGGTGGTGGCGGCGGGCCTCGGAGCAACGGAAAGGGCCGCCCTGGAGGACTTGCGCCGGGCGGCCCACTATGCCGTGGATTGCTGTATCGATGCTAAATTGACCGAGTACGGTGATCGTAATCCATGAAACCGGTACGACGTTACTCGGCGGGTTCTTCATTATGGGCATGGCGCTTCTTGACGATGGTCGGTACGACGACCCAGGCGGCGAACAGTACAACGAATACAACAGCAGCGATGACGATTTCCATTTCCTCAACCTCCGTGCTTTGAATCTGATACTACCATGATAAAGCCCTCATATTTCGCGGAAATGACATCCGGGTTAATTGTGCATTACGGGCAGATTACAGCCATGTTACAGAGGCTGTCGGGAGGCAGGCATGAACAGGCGTGAAAATCAGACGGGTGAAGCTATTATCGGCGAGGAAGCGGAGCATTACGCGTCCCATAAGAAGTGGGCCGGATTGATGTTCGCCGGCGTTATCAAGACCATCGGTGGACTGAAACAGCAGGGGCGGTTCCTGGAGATAGGGGCCGGTCCCGGTTTCATGGCCGTGATACTGGCGAAGAAGTATCCCGGCATCACCCTTACGCTGGTCGATCTCTCGCCGGACATGGCGAAGGCAGCCACGGGATATATCAACGAATCCGGCATGGCAAGGCGCATCCGGTACCTGGTCGGCGATGGCGGCGATGCCGCGTTCATCAACGCGCTGGGCGCTTACGACTGCGTCTATACCACCTTTTCCCTCCACCACTGGAGAGAACCGGAAACATCGCTCCGCAACCTCTGGCAGGCCGTCGCGCCCGGCGGCGTCATGGTCGTCCACGACTTCCGGCGGATCAACTGGCTCGCTTCGCTGGCGGGCTCCGGCGGCATGGGTAAATCGATACGGTCTTCCTTCAAACCGGAGGAGATGAAATCGATGCTCCAGAAGATAGGAGCTACGGATGTCAGCGTCAAGGCGCTGCCCTGGTCGCTGTTCCAGACAGCGGTCGCGAAAAAACAATAAAACCAGACCGACCAAGTGGTATTTCGCGGCAGGCGGAAGCAATAAGCTGGAGTAGTTGCAGGTTATTTAGAATGAAACCATCATCGCGGCATACTCGGCGATGCGCATCAGGGCGCCGGGGATGATCCCCAGCACCAGCACGCCGAGCGAGCAGATGAATATCGCAATGCCCGGCAACACCGCCGCTCTGACCTTCTCCACCGAGGGCGCTTCATCGAACCACATCACCTTGACCACCCGCAGGTAGTAGAACGCGGAGATGACGCTGTTGATGGCCGC
>CAZQQL010000063.1:0-18870 GCA_964595455.1 uncultured Dehalococcoidaceae bacterium | reverse complement strand
CCAAGTTCTCCGGCGGCATGAAGCGGCGCATCAACCTGGCTATCGCGCTCATGGGCAGCCCCAAGCTCCTCTTCCTGGACGAGCCGACCGTAGGCATCGATCCACAGTCCCGCAACCACATCTACGAGAACATCCTGAACCTGCAAAAGCAGGGGATGACGGTGCTCTATACGACGCACTACATGGAGGAGGCGGACCGGCTCTGCAACCGGGTGGCCGTCATGGACGGCGGCCAGATAATCGCCTCGGATACCCCGCGCCAGCTCAAGGCGCGTATCGGGGACCCGGAGCGTGTCACGCTGGAGGACGTCTTCCTCAATCTGACCGGCCGGAGCCTGAGGGATTGACGGCCGGATGAAACGCGCTCTCTATATCACCCTCAACGAGATCAAGCTGTATCTGCAGGACAAGGGCGACCTCGCTTTCAGCCTGTTGCTGCCCATCGTGACCTTTGCCCTGATGTACGGGGCGTTCAGCGGCGATACGGTATTCAACGCCACCGCCTACGTGGTCGACCGGGACAACGGCGCCATGGCGGCGCAGTTAATCGACTCCCTGGAATCCGTCGAAGGCGTGACGGTGGAGATATTGCCACCAGAGGACGCCGAAGCCAAGCTGGACCGCTCGGACATAACCTTCGTTACGGTCATCCCGGAAGGGTTCACGGCGTCCCTGCAGGCCGGCCAGCCGGCTGAGGTTATCTTCCGGCAGCGCGGGAACGGCGGGCAGGAAGGCCAGATACTGGGCAGCATCGTCCGCAGCATCGGGGACGGGATAAGCCAGCAGTACCGGATACGGGACGATGTAACAGCTATTTTGGAGGGCACGGACATTTCCGGGGCCCAGATACAGGCGGTGGTCGCACAGGTGCTCGAGAATTCCGCCGCCAATCCCGCCATCCGCGTGCAGGAAGAGACGGTGGGGGAAGCCAGCCCGGACTTCATCGTGCAATACCTGCCCGGCATCGTGACGATGTATGTCCTGTTTGCCATGACGCTCGGCGCCAGCGCCATCGTCCAGGAGCGGCGGAGGGGCACGCTGGAGCGGCTGCTGACCACCCGTTTGAGTGTGGGCCAGATGTTCTTGGGAAAATACCTTTCTTTCATCGGGCGCGGATTTATCCAGACGGTGATATTGATGGGCCTTGCTTACGCGGTATTCCAGATGTTCACGCCGGTTTCCTTCCTGGTGTCTCTTTTTATCGCATTGATATTCACGGCCGCGGCGACATCCCTGGGCATGATCATCGCCGCCGTGGCGCGCAGCGAGGACGGTGCGAGCTGGATCGGCGTGGTTGTCACCATGGTGATGGTCATGCTCGGCGGCACGTTCTTCGGAATCCCGGAAGGTTCGTTCCTGGACAGCATCAGCAGGATATCCATCAACACGTACGCCAATGAAGCCCTCCGCACGGTGATAACCGAGGGCGGAGCGCTTGGGGATACCTGGATGGAGCTCGTTGTCCTGGCCGGTATCGGCGTCGTCGGTCTTATCGTCAGCCGGCTCGTCTTCAGGGCCGTCCCCGGGGGTAAAGGCCGATGAAATCACTGAAACAGGTCTGGTTCATTGCCGTCAAGGACCTCAAGGTATTTGCGACGGACCGGACGTCCATATTTTTCTTCATCGTCTTCCCGTTCCTGTTCATGGTTCTTTTCAACTTCCTGCTGGGTGACGTCAGCGGCGGCGATTCGCGGATGACCATGTACCTCACCACGCGGGAGCCGGCGGGCGGTATCAGCCATGATATTCTCGGCGCGATGGAGACCGGGGATGTTTCCCAGTTGCCGCCCGGCCAGCCGGAGATAGTCTGGCTCCGGGACTATGAGGCCGCGCGGGCATCGGTGGACAACGGGACCATTCCGGGGTTCATCGCGTTCCCGGCGGACTTCACCGAGGCGCTGTACAGCCAGCAGAGAACGGACCTGCTCGTGTACACGGACCCGGAGACCGTCGATTACCGGGCGGGCCTGCTCGGCCTGGCGTCCGGACTGGCCTCGGAGATCATGGCGGACCAGGCGGTCATCCAGGCCAGCATGGAGCTGCTCATCAGGAACGGTGAGGTAGCACAGGACCAGGCGAGCATTAACGAGGCCGTGCAGGGTATTATTTCCCGTCTTTTTGAGCGGGGCTCAGACAGCCCGCAGTACGTCACCTACCGCATAGAGGATGTGGGCGATGTGGAAGCGGTCAATGCCTCCAATTTCGTCATACCGGGTTACCTGGTGATGTTCGTGTTCTTTGCCGCGGCGCTTTCTTCCGAGATGATCGTGCGGGAGCGGGCCAACCACACCATGGAGCGGCTGCTCTCCACATCCGTGCGGCGCGAGGCCATCCTGGGCGGGATATTCACCGGTATAACGCTCAAGGGCATCGTCCAGATCATCATTTTCTGGGTGGTCGGCATCCTGGCGTTCAACGTGGACCTGGGGATATCGCCGGCCGGGGTTATCCTGCTGTCGATCCTCATGGTCATCATGTCATCCGCGTTCGCGCTGATGCTGGCGACGCTGGCTAAAACAGCGCGTTCGGCCAGTTCCCTGGGCGTCATCACCTCACTGGTACTGGCGCCGCTGGGTGGGTGCTGGTGGCCGCTGTTCCTGTACCCGCAGTGGCTGCAGAACGTAGCCAAGATATCGCCGCACGCCTGGGCGACGGATGGCTTCAACAGGCTGATGCTGTATGGAGCGGACTTCGGGGCGGCGGTGCCGGGCATGCTGGCGCTGCTGGGCTTTGCCATCGTCTTTGGGGTCATCGCGATACTGAGGTTCCGGGTCAGCGCGACGTAAGGGGACAGGATGAAGATAAGTCTCGAAGAAGCCCTGGAAAAGGTAGAAAGTTCCATGAGGACGGGCAATCACTGTGGCCCCACCCTGATGAAGGTGATGGCCGAGGCCTACGGGTTCGATAATCCTGATTTCCTCTGGGCGGCCATGGCGTTCCGGGGAGGCCTGGCCGGCATCCAGACCGGGCCGTGCGGCGCCGTCTCAGCCGGCGCAGTCTGCCTGGGACTCCGCCACCGCTGCCCGCCGGGAGACAGGGAACGGGCGGAGCGGGAAGATGCCGCCATGGAAAAGGAAACACAGGAGTTCGTGAACAGCTTCCGCGAGAAGTTCGGGGCGATCGACTGTTTGACCTTGACCGGCGTGGACCTTTCCCGGCCGGGGGCGCTGGAAGCCGCCAGGGGTTCAGACCTGTTTACCCGCATCTGCCCGGGATACGTCAAGTACGCCGTGACGAAGCTTTATGAGATAGAGGCGCGGCGCAATCAGTCTTGATGGCGGTTGCTTATGGTGAGCTTGCCGTAGTACAAACTCAAAACTCAGAACTCAAAGCTCAAAATCACAGTTCAAAGGTCAAAACTGCGCCTTTAAAAATCCTGCCGACAGTTCTGTCATTGTAACTACCCATCTCAGCTATCCGTGCTAATACCGGTTGATGAAGTAGTGCGTCGTGCCGCTGGTGAGGGTCTCGCTGCGGACGGAGATGATGAGGTAGATGAAGTTCCAGGCGTCTGTCCCGGAGTTCATATCGAGGTGCAGGCTTGTATCACCGGGGCGAAGGATGTCATCCGTCCAGAGTACTTCGAAGGTGTCCACGTCCACACCCGGATAACTCATGCCCGGTGAAGCGCTGTTCCATATGTTGTTCCACGGGCTGGCACTGTTGGAGAGATATATGTACTTAAAGGATTGCTGGCCGGTCATTTTCAAGTTGTCATCGTCATAGTTACTGTCGCCCTCGCCGATGAAGCAGGTTATGCGGGCGGCCACCTCTTCGATAATGTTCCCGTTCTTGTCCCGGATCGGCTCGGGGATGATGAAGTCCGTCACATCCCCGCCGGGGACGCCGTCCCAGTCGAAGTCGAGATTGACGCCGCCGCCGTTATGGGCGAAGTAGTCATACAGGTACAAATAGTGCCCGGCGGTGGAGGGGCTATTATAGACGATGACCAATGACCACCCGGCATGGGAGAGATACTGCTGAAGGTCCCCGGAAGTAAGGTTGAGGTCTCCCACGGTATATACGGCGTTCCCCGTGCGATGACCGTCGGTAGTATTTTCCGCGTGGGCTATGACAAGGTCTGTAACATCCGTGTGGCAGGCGAAGGCGAAACCGGCGGAACCGGCGGAGGTCAGCAGGACGGACGTGGATTCCGCGGTAACGTTGGTTGAGTAAGAATCGCCATCGGCTTCTATCTCGAAGGAGACGGTGTTATCCGCCAGCAGGACCCGGACCTTGATGTTATCGAGATAGACCTTGGCGCAGGGTATGGTCAATCCTACCGTTTGGAAACGGACCTTAAAAATGCTGGATGTATAAACAGCAGGCAAGTAATACAGGAATGTATCGTCTTCTTCTCCGCGGAAGGCTTCGACATTTTCGCTCCAGTGGGCGCCGCCGTCGCTCGAGAGCGAAAAATCGAGCCCGCCCGTTTCCGGAAAATCGAACGATACCTTGATATTGTCGATATAGCAATACTCCGTACTATCGAAACCGGCCAGTTCGAACCTCATCTTGAACTGGTCTGTCAGGTATTCCGCCGGAATATCAACGGCTTTCGAAGAACTTGGGTTATCATCGTGAAAAGCTTCTTCATTCGTGCTCCAGGAAGAGCCATTATCCGAGGAAAAAGCATAATACAAAATATCGTATTCCTCCAGACGGCCTCCCTCACTCTGCTCCCAGGAGATAGTGACACTACCGGGAGTAAACATGCTCAAATCGATAGAATCACTCATTGAGAGGCGAGCGTCATCTCCACCGGGATTGTTATTACCGATAAAACGTCCATCGTAGCTCCAGGCGCTCCCCGCCGTCCAGTTACCGAAGTCGCTACAACCATCCGAAAACACTATAGCGGATGTCTCCTGGTCCCAGCTCAAGAGCACCGTGCCGGGGACGTAAGAACTGAAATCCTGTGCAGCAGATAGGGTAAGCAGGTGCGCCGCATCGCTGCCGTCTGAATACGTGCCTTGGAGCGTACCGCTGACCTGGCTCCAATCGCTCGTGTTTGCGGTGCTCCAGTTATCCAGCGAGGTGCAGGGATCGGTAAAAACGGTGTTGATATACGCATCGTCGCGCCAGCCGGTCCAGTAGAGGATAGCGTTGGATGCGTCTCCGTCTGCCGGTATGCTGTCCACTTCATCTGAACTCGATGACAGGAGCGTATCGCGCTTGTCGTAGGGATAATAGTTATCGAGCATGAGCGAATTCCCGATGGCAACATAATCTCCGTTGGTAGCGTCGCCGAGTTCCCGCATCTCGCACTTGGAAGCGTAGGCCTGGATCTGGGTGTCCCCGCTGAGAGACGTGATCTTGAAGAAGCGCGTATCCACGTCCCAGGAGACCGGATAATCGCTGGCGGAGCCGTCCTGCAGTTGCGTCGTCAACCAGGCGACGGCAGTGGGCAGGGCGTTGGGTTCTCCGCTGGGCGGCGAGTAGTAGAAATCTATCTGGGCGGTCATGGGCAGGCTTTCCGTATCAACTCCCGGTAGTTCCGTAAACAGGGGATAAGGATAGCTGTAATTCCAGACTACGTATGTGCCGCCGGGGCATTCCCCGGTTTCCGTATCATCCGCGTAATAGGGCTCGAAGGCGTTGACGGGGTCATCCAGGGGGCTCGATTCCGCGGTGTAGGTGAACCCCTGGGGAAGCCAGACGCCGATGGATGTTACACACAGGTTTTCGCTGACGGCAGGGTCATAATCGTCCCGCTTGGAGGGATCATAGTCTATCTTGACGGCGTACGGGAAGGAAGGACTGACGCCGGGAGAGCCGGTGACCACCAGGATTTCATCATCGATGATGGCGCGGGCGTCATCGGCATCCAGCCCGCAGCCGGCCAGCGTGACGTTGGTGGGTATCCATACATTCTCGATGGTCAGGTTGGCGGTCCTGCCGTTGACGTCTTCGGTCTGGTACTGGTAGACGGTGTCGAAATCGTAGGCGTCATAGCCGACGCCGAAGAACTCATATTTGATGCGCCAGAGACCGTCCTCGATGCCGGCGTCCGCGGTATACAACTCCGTGGTCTTCATCTCATACGGGCGGTTGGCTCTCGCGGCGTCCCGTGACAGGGCCAGCGCCGGCACGAGCATGGTGCTGCCGATGACCAGCAGGATAAGGACCAGTATCAGTGCCTGACCGGCCTGGTCTCCGTGGAAGCTGCGCCGTAACAATCTCAAATTCTTCATACCGTTTATAGATGGGGACGGGCGCTGATCTGCCGTACCCTGGTCACGCTGACCCCGTGGGCGCCTTCTCCCACACCCGCCGTGATCGTCAGGGTGACCGTGCCGTTAGCGGAGACGCAGTTCGTGACGTCGTTCTCAGACAGGATGTACTCCGCCACCAGGGTCCGGACCTGGCCGGCGCCGTCTGAATAGGTACGGACCAATAAACCGTCCTCGAGGGTGTAATTAACTGAGTAAGTATGATTGTCCCACCACTTCCAGGATAACTGGAGGTCCGTGGCCGGGAAATTATCCGCGCCGTTGATGGTCTGGGCCATCTGGATGTCCTGTCCCAGCCAGTGGACGGCGTTCATGGTCTGCTGGCTGAGCGTCGTGTAGTCCGTATTGCGGGCGGTCTGCGTGGACACCTGGACGAGCGCGATGGCGGCGCCCAGGCCGATGAGGCCGGTCAGCGCTATGGCCACGGCCAGCTCGACCAGGGTTACCCCCTTTTGGCTTTTATGAATACGGGCCATGATTCTCATCGCTGGACCTTGTATCCTTCCAGCGTGAAGAGGACGCTGTCCCGCCGGGAAACATCGATGGTAATTTTCTGGATAGCGTTGTTCCGGAGACTGGTTACCGTGGCATTGGCGGAGAAGCCGGGGAACTCATCCGGGATGGTGACATTGTAGGAAGCGCCGAAGTCCTGCTTCTTGATGCCGTCCATAATGCTTTCTGCCAGCATCTTGGCGGATGCATGTTCGTCCGCGATGACGCGGGTGTTCGAGGTCACCGCGGTCCCGCTGAGGAACCCCGTGGCGATAATGCCGAGCAGGGCCAGGGCCACCATCACCTCTATGAGTGAGAAGCCCCTTTCGGTGTTCCTGCGTTTTCGGACGGTCATGCCGCCTGCTTTCTTCACTGTCCGGACCAGTCCCGTATCGGTCTACCCACAGTATCGGCCGCCCTGCGGTCTCGATAAATAGCGAATTCGTCCCGGCCGGGGGATGACCCGGCCTGCCGTAACGTACCTCAACCTCCCAAAATGCTTTTCAGACATTGAGGGAGCGGATGAACGGCGAGGCCAGGAAAGCCTTGACGACGTCCGGGTCGAACTGGGTGCCGCTGCAGCGTTGTATCTCGAAGACGGCTTCCGCGGCCGGCAGGGCGCTGCGGTACGGCCTGTCGGAGGTCATGGCATCGAAAGAATCGGCCACGGCCAGGATGCGGGCGCCGAGCGGTATATCGCTGCCGTAAACGACCTGGTTGAGGCCCTTGCCGTCATAACTGTCATGGTGATGGCGGATGACATCGATGATCTCCTGGTTGACCAGCGGCGCGACGATGCCCGGCCCGATGTTGCAATGGGTCAGCACATAATCGTACTCACGGGGCGTCAGCGAACCCGGCTTGTTCTGTACCCGGGAATCGATACCTATCTTGCCGATGTCATGGAGAAGCGCCGCCCAGCGCAGGTTTTCCAGGTCCGTCCCGGACAGACCGATTTCCCGGGCGGTGTCCACCGCCAGCTTGGTGACCCGGCGGGAATGGCCGGCGGTGTATTTGTCTTTGGCTTCCAGAGCGCCGACGAGGGACTCGACGGCATCGATGAACAATTTCTGGAGTTCCCGGGACTGCTGCTCCACTTTACCTTCCAGGGTGGCGCGCTGTTCCTTGAGGTCCAGTTCCAGTTTCCTTTTCTGGAGTACCATCTCGATGTTCTCCACGAGCTGTTTGACATCAAACGGCTTGGTGATGTAATCCAGCGCCCCGTTTTTCATACAGTCCACGATCGTGTCCGGTTCCACCACGGCGGTGGCCATGACGACGGCGGTATCCGGGTGTTTCCGGCGGATTTCCGGCAGCAGCGCGGTGCCGGGGCTCCCCGGCATCATGATATCAAGGATGACCAGGTCAGCCGGTTCTTTTTCCAATATCCCGAGGGCTTCTTTGGCGCTGGCGGCCTCGGAGCAGACGAAGCCGTTGTTGGTGAGGCACTTGTTGAGGCTCCGGCGCACGGTCCTTTCATCGTCAACGATGAGGATCTTCTCTTTCACGCTGTCTGCAGTCGTCATTTATCCCGATCATCCTCCGCTAATTCAATGCCAGTTCCACCGCCGCGAGCAGTTCCCTCGGGGTAAAGGGTTTCTCCAGGAAGACATGCTCGCGGTCTCCCGCCAGGGCCGGGCGGTAATCGCCGGTTATGTCGGCGGTCGTGATTATGGCGCTCCGGACCAGTTCCGGTTGATTATCGTTAAGCCAGGCATACAGTCCGGCTCCGCCGGCGCCCGGTGAGAGCATATCCATGATGCAAAGGTCGTAACGATTGCCGAGTATGGAAGATATAGCCCGCGCGCTGTCCGGGACGATATCCACGGTAAACCCGGAGCCGGTCAATACTTCATCACACACGCGACCGATGCGGGATTCCTTCTCCACGATGAGGACCCTCTGGCGGAGTTCCGGATGGTTCTTCATGCTTGACCTTCCTGTTGTTCATTCTGTGTGTAAACCGGTAATGTGACGGTGAAAGTAGTGCCTTCATTCACCCTGGTGTTCACCGATATGCGGCCGCCATGCTTGACGACGATGCCGTAGCAGATGCTCAAACCGAGCCCGGTGCCCTTGCCGATCTCCTTAGTGGTGAAGAACGGATCGAATATCCTCGGCAGGACGCTTTTCTTGATGCCGCAGCCGTTGTCCGTGACATCGATCTTGACCTTGTCCCCCTCCTGCGATGTGGTCACCGTCAGGACGCCGGGCCGGCCGGCTTCCTTGATGGCCGCCTCGGCATTGAGTACCAGGTTAAGGAACACCTGCTGGAACTGGTACTGGTCGATGTGGCTATTGGGAAGACCGGTCTCCAGGTCCACGACAACGGTTATCCCGTTGAGCTGGGCCTCATATTCACGGAGCCTGAGAACGTCCCGGATAACGTCATTGGCGCTGGACCGGCCGGTTTCAGACCGGGAATTGCGGGTGAACAGGAGGACGTTTTTCACGATGCTCGCGGCCCGTTTGGCTTCTTCATAAATGCAGGAAATGTCTTCCCGGCAGCTCTCCGGGGTATCCCCTTCCATCATCATCTGCGAGAGGGCCAGGATACCGGTGAGAGGGTTATTCAGTTCGTGGGCCAGACCGGCTGCCATTTCCCCGATGGAGGCGAGGCGGTCCGTAAGGTAGAGCTTGGCTTCTTCTTCCCGTTCGCTGGAAACGTCTGAGAAGGTGAGCAGTGTCCTGCCGTCCGGCATACCGGTAATGACCGAGGCGATGATCTTTTCATCGGTCTTCTTCTGGTACCGGAATTCGAGGGTCCGTTCCTGGTGACCGCCGGTCTTGATGTCCCGATACTGGTCACCCAGCGGTTCGATGGGAAGGACGTCCTGGAGCGGTTTATTCACCACCGAGCGCTGGCGGATAGAGAAGATGCGGTAGAAGGCATCGTTGGCCAGGACCACGTTATCATCCGCGCCGATGACGAGCACGCCCTCCGGCATGGAGGCCAGGATGCTTTCCACGAGGTCTTTACTCGCCTGCAGGCTGGATTCCGTTTCCTTGAGATCGGTGATGTCATGGTGGATATCGATGTAGGAGATGATGGCGCCTTTGTCATCGAACAGCGGGCTGGTCCGCGCCTGGGCGATGAACAGGCTGCCGTCTTTCCTCTGCTTTCGGACAACGCTGGTGCAGGTATTGCCCTTTCGGAGCGAGTCCCGGATGGCCTGGATATCCTCTTCCCGGTCCTCATTGAAGATGGAAAGGTCTTCACCAAGGACTTCGTCCAGGGTATACCCCAGTTGCTCACAGGCCGCCCGGTTGAGGTAGGTAATTTTGAAGTCAGGATTGGTGATGATGGTCGAATCCGAGACCTGTTCCGTAATGGAGCCGAGCAGGCGCAGTTTCTCTTCCGCTTTCTTGAGGGGAGTGATGTCCGTGGTATGCATGATCAGGCAGGGTTCATTGTCAATGGTAATGATATCCCCTGAGTAATAACCTGTTTTGATCTCTCCGTCTTTGGTCCGGTATTCGACGAGTTCGTTGCGGAAACCGGCCCCGTTCTTGACCAGCCTGTTGATGTGGTTACGTTTTTCAAGGTCGGTCCACAGATTGAGCTGGAGAGCGGTATGACCGATGATCTCCTCACGGGTATATCCCTTGTCCTGGAGGAAGCTGTTATTGACCTCGATAAACATTCCGTCCCGGAGCCGGGAAATGGAAATAGCGCCCGGGCTGGACTGGAAGGCCTTGGAGAACCGTTCTTCGGATTCGCGGAGGGCCTGTTCCGCCCGTTTGCGTTCGGTTACATCACGGCAGACGCAGAATATCAGCTTGCGATCATCGAAGACGGCCGCGTTGGTGCTGATCTCGACGTCCAGCAGGGACCCATCCTTGCGCCGGTGAACGGTCAAGAAATGATCGCCGGCTGCATTGACTGACTCCATCATCGAGGAAAGCTGTGCCGGTTCAATATGTGCGTCCCAATCCCAGACATGGAGCCGGCGCACTTCATCCATGGTATACCCGAGCATCTGGGCGAAGCTGGGATTGGCTTCGTAGACGGCGCCGGTGCTGTCCATAACGACGATGCCGTCCCTGGTATGCTCCATCAGGATGCGACGCCGGGCGGCTTCATCGGCCAGTTCTTTTTCTATTCTCTTCCGTTCCGTGATATCCGTGCAGACCGATATGCAGCAGTGCCGCCCACCCAGGGAGATGCCTTCCAGCGAGAACAGGACCGTCCTGATATCACCGGACCTGGTCCGGAATTCGGTTTCCATGGAACGGACGTAGCCGTCCCGGTTGTAATCCCTGACGAAGCGCTCATGGGCTTCCATGTCCACCCATAATCCAAGCTCGAGCGGGGTCTTGCCGATGACCTCTTCACGGGTATAGCCGAAGTAGTTGACGTGGGCGTCGTTGATGTCCAGATAGGCGCCGCGCATCTCGGTGATGGATATAGCGTCCGGACTGGCCTGGAAGGCCTGGGAGAATTTTTCTTCCGATTCCTTGAGCGCCGTCTCGACCATCTTCCTTTCCGTGATGTCCGTAGCGACGGTCAGCATACAGGACTTGCCGGAGATGGTCAGCATATCAACCGAACAGAGCCAGGTACGGACCTCGCCGGATTTCATTCTAAATTGGAATTCAGCATGGCGGAAGCTGCCGGTTGGCTGGAGGAGGTCCAGCATTTTTTGGGCGTCACCCGGATTCTTCCACAATAAAACGGGCGAACCGGTTTGCCCGAGCAGTTCTTCCCGTGAATAACCGGTAGCATGAATGAATGTATCATTAACTTCCAGGTATTTACTGTTCTCGACATCTATGAGGGCCATCATATCAGGGCTGGAACGGAAAGCGATGGAGAAAACTTCTTCCGATTCCTTGAGAGCGTCGCTCATGCGGGTCTTCTCCGTGATATCCAGGGCGTTCACCAGGGTATACCGGTAAACGCCGTCCTCGCGGACGCCCACCCAGTTGAGGAGAACGTTATACTTCTCGCCGTTCTTTTTAACAGCCACCACTTCCGTGGACCCGGCGGGTACGGTAAAGCTCTGCTTGAGGAGATTGGACATCTCTCCGATTTTTTCCTCCGGCCACCAGGGGAAGGGGGGTTTGAGTCCGATTACTTCATCCAGCCTCCAGCCGTTAAGCTCCTCCCAGGCTGGATTGACATAACGTATGGTCGTATCCGGGTTGATGACCATGGTCCCGAGCGGAGTGTGCTCCAGGAGGCTGGTGCTGAACTTCTGGCTTTTCCGGAGTGCTTCTTCAACGCGGATATGCGTGGTGACATCCCGGGCGATGACTAAAACCGAAAGGGATTTGTTTTTTTTATCAAGGACGGCCGACCTGGTGGTATCGAGCCAGATCAATGAGCCGCCGGCGCGGTAACAGCGTATCGTCAGGGACGTTTGGCCAGCGGACGGGTGTTTCCTGTTGATGTAGTCTCTGAAAGCTTCCACATCATCGGGATGGACCACGTTGAAAAGAAGGTCCGGGTCCTCATAGAACTCTTCCGGTTTATACCCGGTAACCGCCGCTGCAGCAGGATTGACATAGGTTATCCGCAGCACCGGAGAGAGGTGGAGGTAAATGATGAGATCAGTCGTTTTATCAGCGAGGGTGCGGAATATGTCATCCGACGCGGTAGAGCCTTCAATACCGGCGGCAGGGGCCTGTTTGTTTCTGGTATTTTCCCTGAATGGCAACAGTTCCAGCAGCGATTTTTTCATGCCGGCGCCACTCCTGTTCATTATTCCTCTGATAGTCTATTCGGAGCGATAATAGCATCGTTAAGGTAAATAACAGGTGAACACTATTGCAGGTAACATAAAGGAAACATAAAAAAACAGCATCGAGCAAACTGAAGAAAGCGGCCCAATATGTTAAAATGACTGAACAGCTCCCGGAAAAGGAGGGACCCGACCTTGGACCTGGTAGTGCCGCAGCTTCCCTGGCACGGTACCGCAGACCTGGTGGTACCGTTACCGGAGGGATGGAACGTTGAGATATGCCGTATGGCCGGGCACGACCGGCCTCACCTTTCCGCCGATGCGATACGCCGGGTGGTGCGGGAACCCGTGGGGATGGCGCCGCTGCGGGAGTATGCCCGCGGTAAGAAAGAAGTTGTTATCCTGTTCGACGACATGGCCCGTGTCACCCGCGTTGCAGAGATAGTCCCGCACGTGCTGGCGGAACTCGCCGCGGCCGGAATACCGGACAGCCGGATACGATTTATCTGCGCCAGCGGCTGCCATGGCGCCCTGGACCGGATAGCTTTTGTCAAGAAACTCGGCGAAGATGTTCTGAAGCGGTTCCCCGTCTACAACCATTCCCCATTTGATAACTGCGTACGGGCCGGTACGACGTCGTCCGGCACGGAGCTCTTCATCAACGCCGAGGTCATGGCCTGCGACCTCAAGATAGGCATCGGCTCCATTGTCCCGCACATTATGGCCGGGTTCGGGGGCGGCGGTAAAATCGTGCTGCCGGGCGTGGCCGCCTACGAGACTATCCTGGCCCTCCACAAACCGCGGGTGGGGCAGGGCACGACGGTCTCCGGCATGGGGGCGCTGGACGATAATCCGCGCCGCCGGGACATCGATGAAGCCGTGGCCCTGGTCGGACTGGACATGAAAATCGACGCCCTCGTCAACGGCCGGGGTGAAACGGCGGCCCTCTACGCCGGGGCGCCGGGACCATGTTATCGCGCCGCTCTGGCGGATGCTCGAAAGCATTACCTGACGCCCTCGGCGAAGGACAAGGACATCGTCATCGCCAACGCCTTTGCCAAGGCGGGCGAAGCCGTTTCCGGCCTGCTGGCGGCCTGGCCTTCCCTCAAGCAATCGGGTGGGGACGTGGTGCTCATCGCCAACGCCCCGGACGGCCAGACGACGCATTACCTCATGGGACCGTTCGGCAACAACACCGGCGGGAAACTGCAGCTCCGCATGCCCGTACCGGAGAACGCGGAAAAGGTCATCATCTTCTCCGAGTACCCGGAACACGCCGCTCGCCACTACCTGGGAGATATGAATAAGGTGGTTCTCATGGACCGGTGGGAAAATGTGGCGGGCCTGCTGCTGGAACGGCGTGGCCCGAACGCCGATGTCGCTGTGTATCCCAACGCGGATATCCAGTATACCGGGTAAAAGAAAGCCGGCCCTCTCAGGCCGGCTCCCGGGTTTTCGATGTTTACGCCCGCTATCTACGGTTCTCGATGGCGACCATCTCGGTCCCGAGCGGCCGCACGTCCATCATCATGATGGGCTTGTCCAGTTTGGTAATGACGAGTGGATTGTGCGCGAGCTTGGCGGGCACGACCACGGCGGTCGGTTCCGTGATTGTGTATTTGACCATTTCCTTGCCGAGGCACATCTCGAGTTCGCCGTTGAGCCTGGTGGGGTCGTTCAGGTCCGTTCCCAGGAAGAAGAGGATCTCCGGCTTGTCATGAGCGTGGGGCTTGTCCGGTTCCGGCATGAAGCGGTAGGGGACCTTCTTGATGCTCTCGATCATGACCAGCCAGGGGAAGTCAGGGTCGTTGCCGTGAACGAAGGCCAGGTCGCCGCCGGAATCATCGCGGTTCTTTTCCCCGTACATCCAGGGTCCTTTGCGGATGAAAGCCATATTGGTAACAGCCGACCTGTTTTTACTCATAAATCCGGCGTATTTGGCCTTTTCCAGCGTTTTCTTGTCCATGGGATAGGGTTTCTCGCTGTATTCCGGAGCGCAGGAAACGGTAACGAAGACGAACCGGCGGTCCATCTTCTGGATGACGGCCGGGAAATGGGGCATCCCGGCCCTGATGGCCACCGCGCTGGAAGAGGTGATCATGAACTTCTCGGCTTCCGGCCCGATGCGCAGTTCTATTTCGGCGCCCAGTTCGCCCATATTGGCGGCGTCCGCGCCGTAGAACAGCATGACCTGGTCGAAGTCATGGGTATGGGCGCCCTTGTTCTGCGCCACCATATCACCGGCGGCATGGTAGACCCCGTACTGGATATGGGCATCGATGCCCATCGTTGTGCCGTCAAGGGTCGCGACGTTACGGTAGTAACCCGGGCCGTCGTCGGTGAACTGGAGTTTCTGGACGTATTTGTCGTACTTGGAAGCCGCCATGAAAAGCCCTCCTGCATTCTCGTTATCGTATGCATACTATACTTGCAGGATGGTTTTGTCAAAGCGGGTTGAGATGGATTATTCAGGAATGCGTTCCACCCTGAGCATGTTGGTGGTGCCGGTTTCCCCGATGGGTATGCCGGCGGAGATGATGATAAGGTCCCCCGGCCGGGCCAGCCCGTTCTCCCGCGCCTGGCGCGCCCCGAAGGCGAACAGCTCATCCACGCTGTCCGGCTCCGTGATCTTCACCGGCTGCACGCCCCAGTACATCAGCAGACGCCCCATGATGTCATCGTTGGGGGTAAGGGCCAGGATCGGCACGCTGGGCCGGTACTTGGAGATGCGCATGGCGGTGCTGCCGGACTGCGTGAACGCCACGATGGCCGCGGCCTTCAGGCTGTAGGCCGTCTGGCAGGCATTGAAGCTGATGAGTTCATCGGTGACCGGTTCGAGCCAGTCCCGGCGTTCCGCCAGCAAACCGTCATAATGGAGGTTCTTTTCCGTGGCGGCGGCGATCCGCGCCATCATCGCGACGGCCGGCACCGGGTATTTCCCGATGGACGTTTCTGCGGAGAGCATGACGCCGTCCGTCCCGTCAAGGATGGCGTTGGCGACGTCCGTGGCCTCGGCCCTGGTCGGGCTGGCTTCCTGTATCATGGATTCGAGCATCTCGGTGGCGGTAATAACGGGCTTACCGGCCCGGTTACAGCGCAGTATCAGGTCCTTCTGGATAAGCGGTACCTGCTCCAGCGGCATCTCCACTCCCAGGTCGCCCCTGGCTATCATGATGCCGTCGGATGCCGCCAGGATGGGTGTGAAGCGCCTGACCGCCTCGCCGCGCTCTATCTTGGAGATGATGGGGATGGCAACGCCGTTCTCTTCGAGGATGGCGCGGACGTCCCGGATGTCCTGCTCGCTGGTGACGAAGGACAGAGCCAGGTAGTCCGGCTTCTGCCGGACGGCGAACAGGATGCCCTCCCGGAGCTTGTCGGTCATGAACGGTACCGGGCTTTTCATACCGGGCACCACCAGCCCCTTGCCCTGGCGGAGGAACCCGCCGACCACGACCCGGCAGATGACGTCTTCGCCCTGGATTTCCCGCACCTTGAGCTGCAGGCCGCCGTCGTCGAGGAGGACGGTATCGTTTTTCCGGATGTTTTTCGCCAGGCTCGGCAGGGTCACCGGCAGGACTTCGTCATCACCCTCGATGTCCTCCCCGGTCAGCCGCACGATGTGGGTTTTGCGCAGCCAGACCTGGCCGTCCTTGAGGCGCCCGATGCGGTACTTCGGGCCGGGAAGGTCGATAAGCGCCGCCGCCGCCAGGCCGGTCCGCTCACAGGCCCGGCGCAGGTTTTCCAGGTAGCCGGCATGGTCGTCCAGGGTCCCGTGGGAGAGGTTGAGCCGGGCCACGTTCATGCCGGCCTTGAGGAGCGCCGCCAGTTGCGCGGTCGTCCCGGTGGCCGGGCCGATAGTGCAGATGATCCGCGTACGGCGGCGGTAGGGCTTGGCTGCTTTCATGGCGGAACTCCCGTTACCTCGCTAGCAGTGGTTCGGGTTTCGGTTCTTTCATCATCAGGAGCAGGGGTATGGACACCGCGGACATGGCCGCCCAGAACAGGATGCCGGCGCCCACGCTAAATTCCTCCAGGCTGTTGCCGATGGGCGGCGCGGCAAACGCGCCGATCATGCCGAGCGAATTGGTCAGCCCGATGGCCGTCCCGGCGTATTTGCTGCCGATCTCTTTCATCTCGAACAGCATGGTGTTGCCGATGGCGGCGGGGGCCGCCCGGATAAGGCCGCCGATGACAATGAGCACCCAGATGCCGGCTTCATCGACATAGGGTATCAGCGCGACGCTGATCGCGATGACGGCGACGATGAACAACATCACACCCTTGCGTGTGCCGAGCTTGTTGGAAAGCATGACCAAGGGCATGACGCCGAGGGCCCCGAACCCGCTCAGCAGCGTCATGGCTGTGTCCGCCATGGCCGGTTCCCACCCGATGTTCCTGAGATAGGTGGGCAGGTACCCGGTGTACCCCATGTTGGTGCCCCAATAGAACATGAGGACGAGGCCCAGCAGCCAGACGTTCCTGATGCGGAAGACGTCTGACAGCGACTTCTTGAACGGGATACTGGCGGCGGCGGCCGCCTGCAAGGCGGCTTCTTTCGATTTCGGTTCCCGGCCGGTGAACCACCAGAGGATACCGAGAAACGCCGGCGGCGCTCCGAACAGGAACAGCACGTTCCGCCAGCCGCCGAGGAGGGGCGCCAGCAGGGTAGCGCTGGAAAGCGTGGCGATGACCGCCCCGACGGACCAGGAAACATTCAGAAGACCGTTAGCCAGGGCCAGTTGTTTGCCGTTAAACCAGACCGCGGTGACCTTGGGGGTGATGCTCGGTATCACCGCCGCCATTACCCCGAAGAGGAACATGAAAGCGGCCATGGTGATGAAATCCGAGGAGAAGCCGCGGACCGCGCCGAACACCCCGGCCAGGAAACAGGCCACGGCCAGGGTTCTCTTGATGCCGAAACGGTCCACGAGAAGGCCGCCGGGAATCCCGATGAACACGCCCGCCAGCGGGTCCATGCCCCATACCGTGCCGATGGCCACCAGGCTCAGGTCGAGGTCACGGGCGATGTCCGGGAACAATACCGGCATGCAGAGCCGCGCCGCTCCGGCGATGGAGCCGTAGGTCAGCATGGCGAGCACGAGCGCCCACCATCGGTAGCGCGTATCATCTTTAAAGCCAAGGAATCCGGCGGTCGTGGTATTTGGCGGGGATGTCATATTTTAATCGTATCAGATTCAGGCCGGGCGTACCAGTTTTACAGATTCGAGGGATAAGGCCTGAAGTTCACTCACCGCTCTGCCGCCATTGCCGGGTTAAATCTCCCTTGGTCCCTCTTTATGAACGAGGGACAATCCATCGGACAAGCCGAGGTGCCCCGGCGAATTCATAGCTATCGCCTCTCTTTCGTAAAGAGAGGCGGGGAGAGATTTAGCCAAAACAACAGAGTTACTGACCTCAGGTTCGACGGGCTCCCGGCTTGAGTGAGACCCCGTAATGCTCCATAATACGAGTATCACCCTAAAGGACGAAATATGAGAGCGGAAATCATCACCAGCGGGACCGAGCTGCTGCTCGGGGAGATCGCTGATACGAATACCTCCTTCCTGGCCTCGCAGCTATCACAACTGGGCATCGACCTCTACCACGCCTCGCTGGTGGGGGACAACTTCGAGCGGTACTCCGCTTTGCTCAGACAGGCATCGGACCGGGCGGACATCATCTTTACCACCGGGGGCCTCGGGCCGACCAAGGGGGACATCTCCCGTGAGGTCGTCGCCGGGCTGGTGGGGGAGACCATGACCGTGGACCCCGGCCTGAAAGAGACGCTGACGAAGTTTTTCACCACCCGCGGCATCGAAATGCCGGACAACAACCTGAAGCAGGCAACGCTGATCCCTTCCGCCGTTGCCCTGAAGAACCGCGCGGGGACCGCCCCCGGCTGGTGGGTGGAAAAGGATGGCAGAATTATCGTGCTGATGCCGGGGCCGCCCATCGAGCTCCAGGACTTGTGGTACCAGGAAGTGCTGCCGAGGCTGCAGCAAAAGAGCGGTTCCGTCATCGTTTCCCGGACGCTCAAGACGCGCGGCATGTCCGAGGGGCTGGTGGACGAACTGATGACGCCGTTCCTTTCCGCCGCCAACCCGACGCTCAGTATCTATGCCCGGAATGACGGCATTCACCTGCGCATCACCGCCAAGGCCCCGACCGGGGAAGAAGCCCGCAGGCTCCTGGCGGCCCGGGAGAATGAAATCAGAGAGGTGCTCAAGAACGCGGTCTGGGGCGCCGATGCAGACACCATGGAAGGGTTCATCGGGCATCAATTAGCGGCGGTGGGCAAGACGCTGGCGGTGGCGGAGACGTTCACCTGCGGCCAGCTCAGCCGGCTCTTCGCGGATGTCCCGGACAGCCATGCGTTCTTCAAGGGCGGCATGGTGCTCCCGCCGGACGCCGCCGGGGCCTGTGAAGCGCGCGCTAATACCCTGGCGGACACGGTGAGGCAG
>CAZQQL010000062.1:5976-19228 GCA_964595455.1 uncultured Dehalococcoidaceae bacterium | reverse complement strand
ACAATATGACCGACGTCGAGTTGCGCCGGGAAGCCTGGACCATCATCGAGCCGGTCTACGGCAAGACGGTCATCGACGCTCTGGACAGGTACGGCCTGGCAGCCACGCGCGGCATGGGCATTGGGGATGTACGCGATGCCGTCCCGGCGGCCCGCGAAGGACGTCTTGCGACACTCATCATCGCGGAAGACCTGCGGCAATGGGGCGTTTTTCATGAAGATACACATGAGGTGGTATTGAAAGAAGAGACCGTGCCGGAGGCTGAAGACCTGGTGGAACTCGCCTCGGTGTTTACCCTGATCGAAGACGGGGACGTCTTCATCGTTCCGGCGGACCAGATACCGGGTGGCACGCCGGTAGCCGGTATCCGGCGCTATTGACCCCGGTCCCGATTGTTCCAAAAGGAAGCTATGGCCGAGGGTAGACTACCCTTGATGTCCTCGATCTCTCCAGCGGCAACATGTTTTTCGATGACACTGAAAACCGCCCGGATGACGGCTTCCCCGTCCGTATCGGGTTCCGCCGGGAACTGCTGCATCAGCCTGTCAATGAATTCTTCCCGGTCGAATTTTATCGGTACTGCGTCCGGCTTCCATTCATCATAATAGAAACCACGTATAAGCATCGGGAGCTGTGCCCCAAGGTCGACCGCTTCTTCCTGCGGCAGGCGGTCCCGGAGAAGGTGGAGCACCGTCCGCAACGCCAGGTAAGCGTGGTGGCGGTCGTTCGTCGCCAGTTCTTCCATGACCTCCTTTATCCAGAGGTTGGTCTTGTGGATGGTGGTATCAAGCGCCGAAACGCCGGTTGCCTGCATGACTGCCTCCTCGCACATTCAGGACGTATCGTTGTCAGGTATCACCAGCACAGGGATCCTGGATTTCCGGATAACTTCCTCGGTGACATCCCCGTTCAGCAATCGTTTCAAACCGTGTCGCCTTGATGTAGAGAGGACGACCAGATCGATGTGCCCTTCACCCGTCACGTGGAGAATGCATTCGGCGGCCTGCCCGATGACGACCATTGATATCGCTTCGATGCCCCGTTTATTGAGGTCGTTTACTTTGCCGGCGAGAGAATTCCCCGCCTCAGTCACCTGGCCTCGCTCGGTTTCCCGGATGGTTTGCAGTGATTCCTCTTCGCTGGCCGCGCTCGGAATGCCAACCCCGAAGAACATAGGAGCGGACATGGGGTGCGAGGGATGGACCACGTGCAACAGCGTTACCGTGGAACCGAAATGGCCCGCGATCTCGGCGGCATAACTGAGCACGTCCTGACCGGGATGCGCATCCTCCAAAGGGACCAGCAGTCGCCTGTACATACTTGCTCCGTTTTAGGCCGCCGCCGGCTGCGCCTCAAGACCGGCGAACCGCGAAGAACGTACCGGCAGGACCCTGACGTCTTCCGTGATGCCGTCCACCAGATCGAGCAGCCGCATGAGACTGGTGGCGGCCTGCTTCCGGTCCGGAGCGTGTATTATGACGTGGATATCAGGCGGGCCTTCCAATATGTCCACAGAAGAAACGCCGGGAATGCTCTCTACCGAACCGGCGACGGCGACAGGATCTGCATGGACGATATCAAGCAGCACGTACACTGTTTTCTCCGGCTTCCCCGGCAATGATATAGGCTCCGCGTCCGGAGCCGCCGCCGGAACGTACCGTTCCCCCTTTGAAATCCACCGTCCCGTGATAAGAGAGCACCCTGCTTCCGGAACCTATGACGATCGGCTTTGTTATCTTTCCGGCCTGGGTTATAGCCGCATATCTGAGTTCTGACCTGGCGGCATTCACCGGACCGAGCCTGCAATGAGCATCAACGTAGACGTCCTCACCGATAAGACAGCCTTCGATGTGGCACCTTTCGCCGATGATTGAGCCGGTCATCAGGACGGAATCCCTGACAACGGCGCCTTCTTCCACGGTGACACCCGGGGACAATACCGAATTACTGACCAGGCCTTTGATGACACAACCGGGGCTGACGATGGAGTTGATGACCTTGGCTTGAGGATAGATATGAGACGGCGCATCATCTCTGGTCCCGGTCAATACGCGGCCGCATTTCTCACACCCGTGCCGGGACGCTGATGGCAGGAAATCCATACTGGATTCGTAGTACGCCGGCGGGGTACCGATGTCCCGCCAATATCCCCGGTACCGGAAGGCGGCTACTTTGTCATGCGCGATCATTTTGGGGATGATATCATGCCCGAAGTCATGGGAAGAGCCAGGGTCGAGGGCGTCTTCGGCCAGGCGCCGGATCAGTAGGTCCTTGGAGAAGACGTAGATGCCCATGGACACCAGGTTACCGGACGGGTGGCGCGGCTTTTCCACGAAGCCGGAAACCCTGATCCGGCCGTCGACCGTTACCACACCGAAGCGGTGGGCATCCTCCAGCGGCACCGGCATGACGGCAACGGTTGCGTCCGCTCCGGTCTGCCGGTGGTAAGCCAGCAGTTTTTGATAATTCATCCGGTAGATATGGTCGCCCGCCAGGACGATGACCCGCTCGGCGGGATGGCGGCGGAGGAAATCCAGGTTCTGGAAAACAGCGTCAGCCGTTCCCGAAAAGGACCGATGACGCGGTTCGATGATGCTCAGTTCCGTATCGTTCGTATGCTCAGCGGCCCAGGTTTCGAGGTAATCCGCCATGGACTCCCGCTGGTAGTCCAGTAGAACTGCGACGTCCGGGAGGAGGGAATCGATACAGTTACTGAGCGTAAAATCGATAACCCGGGCGCCGCCGGCAAAAGGCAGACTCGGCTTAGCCCGGTCCCGGCAGAAGGCTTTCATTCTGCTCCCCCGGCCTCCGGCAAGAATCATGGCTAAAGCGGTATCCACGGCAACCTCCTTTCCGCGTCATCCCTGATAGTTTCCCTGCCACCGTTTTTATACTATGTGTTCCGCTTGGTATGATGTATCCGTAACCTTACCGGGTTATGGGGAAAAATACCCGCAATCCCTCCCGTGATGGGCATGAGAGGTCCAGGGAGGAAGGGTATAGAATTATGAGGTTGTTGGCGTCTTCAGGAAGCGTCAGCGGGGAGGATGCCGCGCTGCAGGGCGTACCGGAGAAGGTCGGTTTGAGTGCGTAAATCGAGCTTGCGCATGGCGTTGGCGCGATGGGTCTCGACAGTGCGCCGCGAGATGCAGAGGCGCTCGGCTATCTCTGAATTGGTGTAGCTGTGGGCGGCCAGTTGAAATACTTCCCGCTCACGGCTGCTAAGGGATTCGTAGGGGTCGGGAGGGCCGGAGGCGGCCTTTTCCAGGTAGGCGTCTACGAGGACATCGGAAACGGATTCTCCGAGGTACCGCCGTCCTACCATCGCTTCACGAATGGCGCGGACAAGTTCGATGTCCGCGGACTTTTTCATGAGATAGGCCCGGGCGCCGGCTTTCACTGCTTCAAGGACATGTTTCTTGTCCCCGTACATGGACAGGATAACAACGGCTGTTTTCCCGGCGCTTTCGGTGACCTGGCGTGTTACTTCGATGCCGTCGATGTCATCCATCATGATATCAAGCACCAGAATGTCCGGCTTCAATTCCTGGACCATACCGATGGTCTCGATGCCGCTCCCGGACTCACCAACGACCGTGAAACCGGGTTCGGCTTCTAAGAGCGCCCGGAGTCCCTGCCGGACCACGGTATGATCATCTGCGAGAAAAATAGACGTCATCGAGCTCGTTAACTCCTCTTCGCCCGCCGGTCTGTACCAGGCTTGCATTATCGTTGGATTTTACCATAAAGGCAAGCGGGAGGGTTAACACGCTCAGAAGAAAGGCCGGCGGCAGGCCCGCGCTGCAGGCTCAAGCCGCCCGGCTATTCCCAGAGGAATCCTTTGAGCTGACTGCTCCGTTCCGGCTGTCTCAAGCGGTCCAGGGCCACCTGCATGATCTGCCGGATCCTTTCACGGGACACGCCCATTTTACGCCCGATCTCTTCAAGTGTGTGGCTTTGACCGTCGAACAACCCGAACCGCATCTTGATGACCTGCCTCTCACGCTCCGGCAACGTCTGAACGACATTGCGCAGCCGCACCCTGAGATCACGCTGGTTGGCGAGTTCTTCCGGTGAAGCAGACTCTTCGTTGGCGATGATGTCTCCGAGCGCGGTCTCTTCTCCGTCTTTGCCGACCGGGGCATCGAGCGAGATGGGACGTCGGATACTGACGAGCAGGTCTTCCACCCTGTCCTGGGTGAACCCGAGCGCCTGGCTCAGTTCCTGCTTGGTCGGCGACCGGCCTTGCTCCTGCGAAAGCCGCAGTTGTTCCCGCTTCAGCCGGTTGATGTCTTCCATCATATGAACGGGGAACCGGATGGTGCGGGACTTCTCAGCAATGGCCCGGCTGATTGCCTGGTGTATCCACCAGGTGGCGTAGGTACTGAACCGGAAGCCTCTCCGGTAGTCCCACTTATTGACGGCGCGGATCAGGCCTATGTTGCCTTCCTGGATAAGGTCGAGAAGAGGTAAAGCCCGGTTGATACGCTTGCCAGCCACCGATATGACCAGCCGGAGATTGGCCCGGATAAGGTGGTCCCGTGCGTTCTTGCAGCGGTGATGGATACTATCGAAGTGCTGCCTGATTTCCTGAGACCGTTCCCAGAGGGCATCACGTCCGCATGGACAGTCCAGGCTGTGAATGAAAGCTTCCAGAGTGTCGCCGGTTTCTTCCAAGACTGATACCAGTTCCCATGGTAGAACCCGGGAATCATTGGAAAGAAAAATCAGCTTGTTTTTCACTTCTGCCGCTTCCATCCCGGATGATCGTGCTACGCTCACGATAGCTTCTTCATCCAGGGGACCATCGATGGCCTGCCGTAATTGTGGATTCATCAAACGGCTGAAGACAGTAGCACCGGGAATGATTTCCAGGTGCTGCTCAAGGGCAGAGAGTACCTGTTCCCCGGTTGAAAGCCGGCGGCATACCTCGAGCGTCTCGTCGACCGGGGATGGTTCGTTCCCGAACCGGGAAAACCAGTCCTGCTCTAATTCCGAAAGGTGATTGCCCGCCTCCATTTTCATACCGAGCCGCCGCTCCCCCTGGGAAGACAGGAGTTCCACTTTTCCCGCCTCACGTAGATATAGCTGAATAGTCTCCCGGACCGGTTCGTCCTCAACAGGGGTCTCGATGGTGCCCGTCTCAACCTGCCAGGCGTTCTCTTCTTCTGTTAGTGCCGATGTCATTATTCCGCTCATTCTTTCTCCGCTTTTCCTGTTTCATTCTTCTGTTCTTCTGACCATGCGCAACGGATAAAGCGCCGTACGGACAGTTTCATCCTAGCAATAAAGCTTTTTCATAACGTATCCGTAAATGTACTCAATATCCGCTAAAAGAGACCTTAGGAATAGATACGCAAATCCCGGTTTTAAAAAGGACGACCGGTGCCCTCGGGTGAAAAGAATAGAAGTGAGGAAGTTCAGAGAGAAAGGAGTAGATAGGGGAATACTTATAATTGGCAGGGTAGTTTACATAAAACAGAAACGCCGCCGTCCGGCCTTACCTCGGCGTTCATTTCACCGTCAAGCAGCGGTATGAGATATTTACTGTGAGGCCAATTATCTAACGTGTCCGCGGGGTAAAGACCGTCGTTCTCGAACTGGAGTAGCAATAGAGGGCCGGTATGATCAAGAATAACGGAGATTGTTTTCGCCCCGGAATCACGTGCGGACTGCAGGATTTCACAGAAGACGCGATAAGCCGCTGCTTCGATAATCGTTGGAAAGCGCGCGCCTGACAACTTTGAAACCATCCGGACATCGATTCCTGTCTCGGTCAAGAATTGTTTACAGTACCAGCGGCAGGCTTCTTCAAGCCCGAAATCGATAAGGACGCCCGGCCTATTCTCCTGCGAGATAGCTCCGATCAGGTTCATCAGATCACCGAGGAGTGTAGCAAGACGCTCGAGCCCCTCCCGGGCTTCCCTGGAGAGGTTCTCCAGCTTCATCACGCGGGCCAGTTCCAGCTTGCCGGCGGTCAATCCGCCACCGGCATCACGATGAAGCCGCCGACCTATTTCCCGGCGTGCTTCCTCCTCTGTTTCGAGATAATGTCGCGCTATCAGGAAAATGTCCTGTGGCGCAGCCTCAGGATTGTCCCTCTTACGTTCGCTCATGTTCCGTCCGGCACATTATACCTTCAAATTTACACGTCGTCGATAGCGCCCGTGAAAAAGAAAAGCGGGCTGAATAGCCCGCTTTTCGTATTACCATAAGGCCGGTTAAATAGCGTTCGCTCGCTGCCTCCTGATGAGCCAGATAATGAGACCCGCAAGGAGGGCCGCAACCACCACGGAAGCTCCTCCCAGCCACCAGTTAATCCAGACGACCGTGGTAAATTCTCCCGTCAGGTCGCCGATCTGAACCGTATAGTTGCCCTTTTTAAGGTCCTCAAGATGGAAGATCACCGTTTTGGAGGCGCCTGCCAGGACATCCATGTTCTGTGTCTGATACTCAGCACCGTTGAGAAGCAGGGTCACGGCCAGACTGCCGGTCAGTTCTCCGGTGTTGGTTATCTGTACCTGTACATCAGCGTTTTCTCCGGTCAGGACCATGTAGCTGAATCCATTGAACATCCGGTGTACGGATAGGTCGATGATCAGATTGGACATACTGAAAGAAGCAGGCTTCGGTTCCGGTTTCTTCTCCGGCGGCACTATTACTCCAGGTTTGTCCTCCTCCGGCGGTTCGACTTCGGCCAGGATGGCGAAAGTCGTGAAATGGTTGACCGGTGATGACAGCTTGCCCAGCCCGGCGACAGTCCCGGTTTCCATTTCAAGGTAGACCCATCGCTGTTCAGTCGCCGAGTAATACGCCGATCGGATGCTGATTATGCCTTCCGGGAGACCATCGACATCGTACCCCAGCGTCAGGCGGATAGGCTGATCGAATGATGTGCCGGACGGAGCGAAGTTGTAGGCCGTGCCGATGACCTGGGTCTTCTCGGGCAATATCGGGGCTAAGGTCTCGATTATCTTAATAAGCGTCACTTCTTCGCCGTTTTTACCCGTAGCGCTGGTCCCTGCGGGGATTTCCAGAAGGTGCAGCCGGTCCGGACTGTAAGCCTCTATATCTTCGACCGGTCGGCCTTCTTCATCAGCGAGTACCGTGGTGATTTCTCCCAGGAAATCAACGGTAAAGTATTTGATTACCGGTTCCGGTTCGGTAGTCGGCGTCGGGGTTGGCGTCGGCTCGGGTTCCGGGCCGGGGCCAGGACCAGGACCGGGACCGGGACCGGGTCCAGGGCCGGGTTTGGTTCCGGTACCGGTAAGCGACACCGTCGCGGACGGATCGCTGACCGCATTGGAGGGAATGGTCAGCGTTGCCGTTGATACTCCGGTCACGAACGGCCAGAATACCACCGTAAAGCTCATCGATTGCCCGACGGATATGGTCATCCCGGAAATGTCGCCGCTGTTGATGTAGAATTGGCCGTCATCTATCCATACACTACCGATGACAAGGTCTGAAGTGCCGGTATTGGTCACCGTTACGGTTTGCGGCGAACTCATCGCATTAAGCTGTATGGAGGTGCTTGCACTCCCGATACTCGGTTCCTTGAGCGCAAACCATTCCTCATGGTCGGGAGGGCCGGTCTGGTCCTGTTCCTCGATGAGGACGGAGCCGAAATCGATCGAGGTCGGAGTCACCATGATATCGGGTCCATCGAGCACGTCACCAAAATCAACTGTATACGTAGCGCCGGTCAGCACTCCCGGTAAGTCCACATCGTTCGAAGTCGTGGAGATATACGCTGGAAGATCGTCTTCATGGACAGTGAAGTCGCCGCCGGTGTAGAGCCGGAAGGAATAATAGCCGGCGGTATCTGTCTGGGTCGTCAGGTCGCTTGATGCCAGGATCAAGCTCTGGTTCCCGTTCACCGTTGGAGTAGGAGTCGGGTTGACTTCGTTCTCGGTCAGCGTAATGGTGACGTTCGGAATACCGGCCTCTCCACCGTCCCTGGTCTCGTTCCTGTTACGGTCGTAGAAAACGTAACCTTCGATGAGAGCATAATCACGGCCGGTGCCGCTCAGCTCCACGACGACGGGGTTTTCGTTCGGGTCGTTAGAGTAGATGGAAAGAACTGCTCCCTGCGGCCCCTCGGCAGCCGGGATAAAGGCTACCGTGATGTTGGCGGAGCCTCCCCAGGGGATGCTCTGGCCGGTGATGTTCCCGCTGATAACGGCGAACTGGCTGTCACTGATAGCGATGGTATCGATGACCAGGTCTCCGAGTCCTTCATTGGTCACGGTGATATTGGCGCTGGCGCTGGTATCATGCAGGTCCACCGTTCCGAAGTCGATACCGGTCGGCGAAACAGCGATATCGGGAACATTGAAGAAAGGCGGAATAATGATCGTCCAGGCCGTAGCAGCATTATTTTCCGGATTTGTGTCCGCTGTGTCACTGGAGGCCGCGGCCGTATTACCCACCAGTCCGGGCGCGGCTGGCGCGAGAACATGTATGGTCAGGCTGGCGGAAGCACCGGCAGGCAGGTCCCCGGCCGACCAGGTCAACAGACCTGAATCCACGTTTGCCTGCCCCTGGGAGACGAACAGCATCCCGGGCTGATAGCTGACCTGGTCTGACAGGTTATCGGTGACGATGACATTGGCCGCGGTACCAGGCCCTTTATTGCTAACAGTCAAGGTGTAAGCAAAGTCGGAACCGGTTTCAGCCGTGGCCGGGGCGGTCTTTTCAATGGCAATATCCGCATAGGCAGGCGCATCCTCGACGATCACCGTCGCTGAAGCTGAGTTGTTGGCCGGATCAAAATCGTTATTGGCGGCGTTAACAACGGCAGTATTGGTCATGTTGCCGGTGACAAACGGCGCTACAACGGTCAGCGTCAGGTTGGCGGAAGAGCCGGCGGCAAGGTCTCCCAGTTCCCAGGTTACGTTACCGGAATCGACCTGCCATGAACCCTGCGTGCTGTTGGCGCTGGTGAAGGTCAAGCCGGCCGGAAGTACGTCGGTGACATTGACGATGGTTGCTGCAGCAGGGCCGTTGTTCGTCACCGTCATGTTGTAGGTGAACGTGGCGCCGGTCCAAACTCTCCTGGGACCGGTCTTGGTTACAGCCACATCGGCGTCCGTAGGCAGGGCGATAAAGGTGTTTTCCGATACGAAGTTGTTCGCCGGTTTTACCTCATTGACCAGATCTTCATCGGATGCCGGTCTGATCACGGCCTGGTTCGTGATGATTCCCGGAGTCTGGGGAGCAGTCACCGTAACGGTCAGGTTCTCGGAAGCGTAGGGAGCCAGACCTGCGATGGTCCAGGTGAGGATATCGTTAGGCGCGACATAGCTGTGGTCCACCGTACCGGCCGTGACTTCCGCGGAGACGTAGGTAAGACCTTCCGGCAGCATATCCTGGACCAGGACATTGCTGACAGAAGCCGGGCCGTTGTTCCAGGCGGTGATAATGTAGCTGAAGTTATCTCCCGTCACCACGGGGTCCCGGCTGTCTGTCTTGGTGATTGCCAGGTCGAATTTTGTAGAAGCAACCACCGTGCTGTTCCACGATACCGAGTTGTTGGACTGATCCGGGTCCTGCCAGGGCGCGGTGATGAATGCGGTATTGGTGATAGTCCCTTCACTGGCCGGCGCCTTGACGGTAATAGCAATCATCCTGCTTTCGCCGGCGGGAACGTCCCCAATTTCCCATGTTACGGTGTTGGTCGTGCTATTGTAACTCACGCCGTCAGGGGCAGGACCATACACGATCTTGGGCATGCTGAATAAAGACGTTCCGCCGCCCAGACTCAATCCAGTGATACTTGCCGAAGCAACGTCAACGCTGCCGTTTATTTTAGACGGCAACTGGTCGGTGACCACGACCCCGGAAGCGTCAGTCGGGCCGGCATTTCCAGCCATCAGGATATAGACCAGGTCGCTTTCCGTGGCTACCGGTTCCGGGAATCCCATCTTCATAATTGACAGGTCAGCGCTGGCGATATCCGTGGTTTCCATCACCATATTGTCGTCCCGGTTGGTATCGTAGTACGTCCCGAGAACAATGGCCTGGTTGGTGACCTGGTAAAGCTGTGTCGCGTTTACCGTGGCAACGAGGGTCAAACTGGCTGATTGACCGGGATCGATATCGCCGATCGTCCAGAATATGGGTTGAATACCGGACGGTAGAAATGAGGTCAATGAATCGCCGATGTAAGGAATCGAAGAAAGTCGTGTCAGCCAGTCCGGGTAGTCCTGGGAGAACGTGCCATTGACGGTACCGGCTGATTTATAAGTCAATTGGTCGGTACGCCAGTAGTCGATGACCATCACGCCGGTCGCGGTCTCGTCTCCATTGTTGGTCACAGTCAGGGTATAGGTGACATCACTGCCCGGTCCTACAGGGTCCGCAATGTCCGTCTTTTCAAGGGTCAGGTCCGTTTCATTCAAGTCTATGGCAGTATTGACGGTGTCATAGGCAATGTTATTGCTCAAACTGGAATCAGGCATCGTGCTGAGGGCAATGGCCCCGTTTATCTGCGGTACCGGGATGGTGGTTCCGGTAGCAACACCCAGCAGACACAGTACATATTTCAGGTCATCCAGTTCCAGGTTGATGCCGGCGGCCGGAAGCATCGATATCAACCCTGTTATGTTGTCCGAGGCCGTTATCGTCATTGTTGCAACCTCGCCAACGGCCATGTCTCCGATGTTCCAGAAATATTTACCGACGAGCAGGCCGGGTGAAAAGGTAGTATTACCAGACGAAGTGCTCAGGATATTGTCAAGGGTGTCACCCAACAGATTATCAAACCACGGTAAAGGAGTATCGCTGATGACGCCGCTGGAAACGGTAATGTCCTTGATGCCCATCAGGAGTGAAAGATCGGTCACTACGACATCAGTCGCAGGTTCGGGTCCGAGGTTCGTTACCGTCACCGTCCACGTGTATTCTTCCCCTATGGTGACATTCTCGGTGCTCGGTACCTTGGTTATCTCAAGGTCGGTGGTAACAACAGCCGTGTTGATGGTAACGACATTGTTTTGCGGTACCGGGTCCGTCCGGTTGCCGCTGACCGCGGCGGTGTTGGTAATCCCGTTGCCGCCGAGCAGCAAGGTCAATGGGTTAAGGCTGGTCACGATATCCAGGCTGACGTGCTCACCGCTGGGCAGGTCACCAATGTTCCAGGTAACCATGTCCATGGTTATATTGACACTGCCGATATTCGTCAACACCTGCGAAGTGACATTGACAGAACCGGCAGAGGCCAATGACGTTTCATACTTGGAACAATAACCAAGAACATCCATCACCACAACGCCGGTTGCGGTATCCGGGCCGTTATTATGAACGGTCAGGGTATAGGTGAGGTTCTCATCGATGCTGACGGGATCCGGAGTTGCCGTTTTCGTGATAGCCAGGTCCGCCTGCTCTCTCGTGCTTACTGTTAGAGTAGCGTTATCGGAAAGCAGGTTGTAAGTACCGGTGACCGTCCAGGTGCCCGGCATTCCGGCGGTATAGACATTGTCCGTCCAGTATCCGCCGGCAGCAGGATCGATGCTGAACACGGTCTGCGCGGTAATGTCGCCCAGACTTGTATCGGCGGCATCGAAGGCTTCGGCGGTGTAAGTCTGGTTGTCCGATGACAGGACGGCGGCATTGTCCGGGGAGATGGTGATGTAGGCTACATCATTCGGGTCATAAACCGTAAGACTGGCTGTATCCCATTTGCCGCGGAACTTGCCGGTCACCGTCCAGGTTCCGATGTTTTCACTCGTATAGATATTGTTCTTGGCCCAGATGCCGCCGGCCCCGGGCGTGATGTTGTAGCTGGCCCAGGCGGTAACGTCCGCTATCCAGGCATCATTGATGTCGTAAGCTGCCACGGTATACGTAACATTGGCGCTCTGCGGAACGTTCTTGTCTGCAGGTTCGATAATGATATGATGCAGGCCGGAAAAGTCTTTGACGGGGACGGTGATCTCGGACCTGTTATTGAAGAGACGGCCATCGGCCTCGTTTCCGGTTACCTCGGCGATATTCTTGATATCGCCTTCAACGGCGGGCGACGTGACGTTGACGGAAATCACCGCGGTATCGCCATCAGCCATGCTGGCGAGGTTCCAGGTTATCTTGCCGGTGGTAGGATTGTACGATGTCTCTACCGGGTTGGCAGCCAGGAAGGTAACCCCGGCGGGCAGTGTATCGGTCACGACAACGCCGGTTGCCACGGCCGGGCCGTTGTTCGTTACGGTCAGGTTATAGGTAACATTCTCACTGATGCTGACGACCTTGGCGTCTGCGGTCTTGACGATGGAAAGGTCCGCCGAAGCCGGGTCGACGCCGGTACCTTTGAGGCTGACCGTCACCGAGGGTTCGTCCGGGTCCGTAGAAGTAATGGTAAGATGCCCGACAGCATCACCGGCTACGGTCGGAATGAACTGAAGCGAAATGTTCGAAGATGCGTCGGACCCCAGCGTCTGTCCGCTGATGTCGGCGCTGGTAATGACGAATGCATCGTTATCCATGCTGACGTTATGAATGACCAGACTGCCGGTCCCGACATTGGTAACGGTCACGTTGACCGTAGCACTGCTGGTGCTGAGCAGTACGTCCCCAAACTCGAATGATCGGGGCGAGACCCGGATATCGACAGTTTCACGGACGAAGCCGAAATCGGTCCTGTACTTCTGCCCCAGGGCCGCGGTAACCGTCGCCGGATTCGGGGTGACGGCTAGGTAATTGGTCGGTGTGTCAGCTGTGAGTGTGTAGTCCCCCGCAGTCCCTGCTTTAATCCAGTAGTACCCATGGTTGTCGGCGGTCACTGTTTCAGTTCCCGTTGTTACCGTTCCACCGGCGCAGACCGGCTCACCGGGATCATATGCTTTATTACCGTTTTCATCTTTAAAGATGTAGCCGTAAATGTAAGCGAAGTTCTGGTCTAATTGTGCATCACCGAAGAAGACGAACTCGACGTCGTATTCATTGATGTGCTTCACCCGGACGTTGGACGTCGTGGAGAAGTAACCTGCAGGATCGGTCTCCTGCACATGATGCACCTGGTCGGCGGCCACCTTGAACCAGGTAAACCCGAACAGGTTGGTCTGCTTGACCACACTGCCGTCCACGGTGACATCGACACCGGAGATAGGCAACTCGAAGACGTCCCAGGTTCCGTCTTCATTTTCATCATCGAAGACGTTGGCAACGATGTAGCCATACCCGGCTTCCTTCTCGGCATCGCCGAAGAAGACGAACTCGACGTCGTATTCATTGATGTGCTTCACCCGGACGTTGG
>CAZQQL010000062.1:5780-5876 GCA_964595455.1 uncultured Dehalococcoidaceae bacterium | reverse complement strand
CAGGATCGGTCTCCTGCACATGATGCACCTGGTCGGCGGCCACCTTGAACCAGGTGAACCCGAACAGGTTGGTCTGCTTGGTCACGCTGCCGTCCA
>CAZQQL010000062.1:0-5680 GCA_964595455.1 uncultured Dehalococcoidaceae bacterium | reverse complement strand
ACCTTGAACCAGGTGAACCCGAACAGGTTGGTCTGCTTGGTCACGCTGCCGTCCACGGTGACATCGACGCCGGACATGGGCATCTCGAAGATGTCCCAGGTTCCGTCTTCATTATCGTCATCGAAGACATTGGCGATGATGTAGCCATACCCGGCTTCCTTCTCGGCATCGCCGAAGTCCACCTGGTAACTGCCGTCGAAAGATACATCGACAAATCGTGTATTCGTTGTAGTGGAGAAGTACCCGGAAGGATCAGTCTCCTCGACCCTCACCCAGCCTTCCGCGTAGATTTTTAGTTCATAATAACCGTTCCCGTCAGTCGTTGTGGAAGCTGCACCGGTTACGCTTATTACCACGCCGGCGATACCGGTTTCTCCGGCATCGAATACGCCGTCCTGGTTCGCATCATTGAAGACGGTACCGTATACTGTGGAGTATTTCGTCGGGTCTGTTCCGGTGCCGGTAAGACTGACGGTTACCGTAGCTTCGTCCGGGTCATTCGAAGTGATAGTCAACTCACCGGTCTGATTTCCCAGCGCGGATGGTGTAAATCTGACAGGAATATTCCGGTGGGAGCCGGCGGCGATGGCCGAGCCGCTGATGTTGGCGCTGGAGAAAGTGAATTGCGGATCATCGAACGCGAAATTGTCAATGTGGAGGTCCACTTCACCGTTATTGCTGATTCTGAAATACAGGTCGGTATACTGGCCGAGAAGGACATTGCCGAATGAGAGGGACGCAGGATCGACATCGATATCCGGCTCCAGCGCTGCCTCCACGGTGACTGTTGCGGTACCGGTATTATTACCCGGAACCGGATCGTCTTCGGTGGCGCTTACCGAGGCGGTGTTGACAATATCGCCGGGTGTCACCGGAGCGGTGAACGTGATGGACGGTGTTGTCGAATCCCCCGACCACAATTCAGCGAAATACCACGTAACCGTCCGAGTGTTCGCATCATAGTAGTATGGGCCGATGGCAGACACAAAGGTAACGCCGGCGGGCAGGGTGTCGGTGATTACCAGCCCAGTGGCGTCGTCCGGACCGAGGTTATCGACTTTCAATGAGTAAGTAATTTCTCCACCGGCAGTAACCGTTCCGGAACTGGCCGTTTTGGTGATTTTCAGATCGGCTTCCTCGTCGCCGTCTCCAATGATGGTCACATCAACAGTGCCGGTATTGTTGCTTGCATCAGGGTCATTTTCGTTGCCAACGATGGTCGCACTATTTGTCGCCTGTCCTTCTGAGACAGCCTTGACCACGATCTGCAGGCTGGCGGTATCACCAGCATTCAATTGGCCGATGGCCCATTCGCCGGTAGAATAATTGAAACTGCCATGGGTAGGCGTGAAGTGCCACTGGTAGCTTATTTCGGCAGGGAGTTGATCCTGGACAACAACGCCGGTGGCCGGTGCGGTCCCGATGTTGGTTGCGGTGATAGTATACATAAAGTTGCCGCCGATGGCGACGGAAGTCCTGTCTGCGGTCTTCAACACAGCCAGGTCAGCCTCTGGGGCGGGGTCTTCTTCAACAGCAATGGTGACTGAATCGGAATCGTTGACCGGATTCGGGTCGTTATCGCTGTATACCGTGGCGGTGTTATCAAGCGCAGCTACCGCGAAGTCCGGCGCGGCGACCGTGATGGTGAGTGAAGAGGTGGCTCCGGCTGCCAGCGCGCCGATATCCCAGAGGCCCGTTGCGGGGTCATATGCCTGGTTGGAATCGTCAGACACCCAGGTCAGGTCGCTGTCCAGCAAATCGGTAACATAGACCCCGGTAGCATCATACTGACTCGGATTGTTGACCGTGATAGTGTAAGTGAAATCCTCGCCGGTCGTCACTGTGGCAGCGCTCGCGGTCTTGTCAATAGAAAGGTCAGCTTCTTCCGCCCCTTCAGCTTTGATGGTTACGTTAACGGTGTCCGAGTTGTTTCCCTGCACCGGGTCCGGCTTGGTTCCGGTGACGTCAGCGGTATTAACGGCTGTTCCCTCTGTCAAGGCCTTGACCGTTACCGCTAGTGAGGCTGAAGCATCTTTTGCCAGGTTGCCGATGGTCCAGGTAATGTCCTGTCCGGAGGGAGTCAGCGAGGGATTCGAAGAAACGAATTCAACCTCATCAGGCAGCGTATCGTTGACCACAACCTCCGTGGCATCCCCGTACCCATGATTGTTGACGGTGATGGTATAGGTGAACGTTTCTCCTTCCGTGACCGAATTGCTGTCCGCTGTCTTGGATATCTCGAGATCTGCTGTGGAAGGATCCACACCGGTGCCCCTGAGCTGAATGCAGACATGGAAGTCTATCGTTGAATCGACATCGCTCCAGCAGATGCAGAGCGTTCCTTCAACGAAGCCTTCGACGTCCGGAATGAAAACGCCGGTACCGGTGACCGATTCGCCTGGTTCCAGGTAGGGGTCGGATGCGCCGAAATCGAGGGGAGAGAACAGGTCCGAGGAAAGGCCGATGCCGGTGATGAGCGCTGTCTGGTCTCCTTCATTCTTGACCGTCACGGACTGTGGTGCGCTGGTGGTGTTGACGGGAACATCACCAAAATCGACCGGCGTCGGTGATTGTACCACGAGTACCGGTCCGGTTGGTGCTGTGTTGAGGAGTTCTGTACCCGTCCTGTCCGCCGGCGAAACACTGGCGGTAGCGGGAGCGACCATGAAAAGTTGGGAACACAACAATAGCAGGACAAGAGCAAGATACATGGATTTTCTCATAACAGCATCCTTCTCTGGGCAGTTCATTCCTTTAACCTGGCAGGCGATAAACGTCGCGGTATTTGTTATTTGCCGCGACACTTTGTTTTTCATTACTTCAATTCTAGGCTCGGTGAGTAGAAAATCGGTTAGAACTGAAAAATAATAAGGTAAAGAATCGCACAAAAGCCAGTTCAAAACGGGCAGTACCGGCGAAACTTGCCGCCGGTAGCATCCTCACTACCTTACCATTCCTGACTGAACCTAATCAATCCCCATCTATAGTCACTGCAGCATGTTGCCTCTTTTTATGGTTTATATACATTTTTTCACTCAGCGTTTATGCCCGGTTATCGCAGAGGCTTGAACAATGATTAGTGATGAGTATTCAGGTCAAGATATTCGCCATTATCACTCTATGCCTGGCCGGCTTCCTCTCTGGTTGGCCAGGCGCCGGTGCGGGAGTTGCGGGGGTACCGGTGGTCCGTTCCGCGGATATCAACCCCGGGGACCATGCAAAGGTCTGGTCGTCAGACTCTGAGGTATCCGCTTTTACCGGCATGACTGATTCGCCCTTGATGACCGGAACTACATCTGCTTATGTGGAAGACTGGCCCCTGCATATCATTAACCTCGCATCAGTTACAGGATCAGTTTCCGCGCCGGTGATCGTGGCGGTGCTGGATACCGGCATCGATGCTTCCCATGAGGAACTCGTCGGCAGGATCGCAACCCATATCTGCTTTGTAGAAAACGGTGAAGTTAATGATAAACTCGGTCACGGCACGTTCATCGCCGGCGTCATTGCCGCAGACGATGAAAACGGTATAGGCGTTGCCGGCCTGGCGCCGGACTGCTTGCTGTTAAATGTCAAGGTCGCCGATGACAAAGGCCTGTGCCGCCAGTCAGACCTGGTGGAAGGTATTATCTGGGCGGTTGACCAGGGCGCGAAGGTCATTAACATCAGCATCGAACTGAGCAGCTACACCTCAGCACTGGAAGAAGCGATAGAGTACGCCTGGCAAAACGGGGCCATCGTCATTGCAGCGGCGGGCAATGAAGGGAACTCGACGCCGGTTTATCCAGCGGCGCTGGACAATTGCCTGTCAATTACCGGTATCGAGGAAGATATGGGTATTGCCCCGCTGGCGAATTACGGAGACTGGGTGGACGCCGCCGCGCCCGGCTTTAAAATATATGGCGTTTTACCCGGTGACAGCTATGGCTACCAGTACGGGACATCATTCGCGGCCGCTTTTGTCAGCGGTCTGGCAGCGAGATTGTTCCCCTTGGCCATCGATGCCAACGCCGACGGCAGGCTCAACGACGAAGTCCGAAATGCCATCCTGGCCGGTTGCCGCCCATTAGGCGATGATGGGACCGGGTACGGCCTCATCGATGTCGCCGCTTCCCAGGAATACCTTCTGAATCTCTCGAACTAGCCTGTGCCTACCCCTGCTTTTCCATCCTGCCATGCAGTGTCTCGATGGCCTCGGCGAATTTCCGGTCGTGCGCTTCCCGGCCTTCTTTGTACATCGCTGGATGCCACTCTATTTTGTTCAGTTCTTCGACCATGCCGGAAAGCCGGTCGTAAGGAATCGATATCAGGATCGTGCCTTTTGGCCAGACCTCCTTGGCCCGCATCCCGTGGGATACTTCTACCGGGATGTAGTTTATCTCCCCGCTGATGTAGGGATAGGTCAGCAGCCAGGAACAGGCGATGACCGGCGTGCCCTTGCTCGTCCACATCTTGCCGGTGGAATAGCAGGCCGCCCGCAGAATGATTTCCAGGGCATCGGCATCGGCCGGCAGGACGAGGACGTCCGGGTCCCACGTCAGGCTGTCCAGCGGTGAAAAAGCGACATAGTTGACGCTGTGGCGTTCCAGCTTGGTGATGTAGTGGTACAGACGGCGGTTGGCGCGAGCTTCTTCAAAGATGTGCAGCGTCTCACCGATATAGCCGCTTTCGAAAATAGCATCACCTTCAGCCATGCCCAGCAGTATCGGCTCGACGCACGTAAAGTTCTCCACTCCGGCGTAGAACGGACCGTTCGTTCCCGCTTCCTTGAGCATTTCACAGACGGAAAGGTTCTTCTGCAAGCGGTCCATTCCTTCAGGTTTAAAGAGAAGGAACTTGACGCCTACCGGCTTGATGGGAAAATCGAAACGTTTGAAAATCGAGAGGTCTTTAATAGCTGCGCTCATGGTAGCCTCCATCAATACGTCCTGCGGTATTGTACTGCCGTCACGCTGGAAAATACAAATAAAAAGGCCGGCCACCGTGAGATGACCGGCCTTGTATTCCGTTGCCTGTTTTCTTATTTGTACCAGCCGTATTCGTTAACGGCTTCGACCATCGCCCGCAGGTTCTCCAGTTTTGGGTTCTCGGCGGAGGAGCCGGGGGAAAGGATGTAGCCGCCGCCGGGCATGCAGGTCTCGAGGAGTTTCTTGCAGTATTCCTTGACGTCCTTCGGATCGCTGGTAACGATCATGGAAGACGGTACATTGCCGATGAGGACGCAGTCCTTGCCAAGCGCTTTTTTAGCTTCGGCCATATCGGTCCGGTCGAACATCCAGGCCACCGAACCCTTGGGGAACTGGTTGACGCAGTGCAGGCGGGTGTTGTAGCCACCTTCAGCGAACAGCGACTGGACGAGACCTTCATTGATAAAAGCGTCCATGACCTTTTTCAGAGACGGCCAATAAAACTTATCAAATTGTTTCTGGGACATCCAGCCGTCAGCTCCCTTGTGCAGCGGATAGGTCACCAGGAACATATTTTCGATATTGGGATAACTGAGGACGTTCTTGATCGTGATGTCGGCGATGACATCGAGGGCTTTCAGTACCTTGTCCGGATACCGGTACATGTCCTTCATGATGTTGGTCGTACCGCGAAGCGTATCGCCGAGAGTGTCGAACGGCGCCTTGGCAAATCCGCCGAACGTCGTCGGGAACCCGTTAGCGGCTCCGCTCGT
>CAZQQL010000061.1:0-19514 GCA_964595455.1 uncultured Dehalococcoidaceae bacterium | reverse complement strand
AACAAGGTAGCCGTAGCGGAAGCTGCGGCTGGATCACCTCCTTTCTAGGGAGATTCAAGGTGTGTAACCTTCTCCTAGGTCGGTCACCGGTCCTATTGAACCGGTGCAAACCCTCCTTCCGCTATTCAGTTGCTAAGACGAAAAGCCCGGTCTTGAGACCGGGCTTTTTTGTTTTTCCAGCAGATGGTCTTATGACGAAAACCCTCACCTCTCCCTGAGAAGGGAGACGATGGAAATTGCAGGCCAGGTGGTTACGTCAGTTCCCGGCGCGGGTGGGCTTCCTGAAGATAACTGGATCCCGTGTCGCGGCACGGGACGGGTTAATGGCGGAGTTCGGCCGGGAGTTTAGGCAAGCTTCTCCAGCAACCATTCGCGGACAAGCTTAAAAACTTCTTCCGCCGCTTCGTTGAGCATGTGGGTGGCGCTTTCGTAAAAGACGAGCTTCTTGGGCTCTCGGGCGATCCGGAAGATGTACCGAGAAGATGCCGGCGCCAGTATCTCGTCAAGGGAACCGTGGACCATGAGCAGCGGTTTGTGCAGGTGGGCCGCTTCCTGCGCCCCGTGGGACTGCGTGGCCAGGGTCACCACCGTCCTGACGGAGTCCACCAGGGTCCCCGCCCGGATGACCACCGCTCCACCGAAAGAATGCCCGACCAGGCCGATGTCCTCGATCCCCCGGCTTTCCAGGAACGCTATTCCCGCTACCACATCATAAATCGCCTGGGGTAGATCGAGCGGGTTCCGGTACTGTATCCGGAGACCGTCGATACCTTTATCTACCAATTCACGGCACAGACGCGGATAGAGGCCGTTTGCCGGCGTATCGAAGTCCCCGCCTACCCCACCGACATAGATAACCGCGGCCCCGGCCTTGAGGGCATGATACCAGCGAGTGAGAATACTGCCCCGGTCTGTTTGTAGGGAGAGTGTCTCGTATCCTTCCTGCTGCTGAGCGTAAGCAATATCTTCCTGACTGCTGTCAAAAACAGAGTTGTTACTTGCCACGAATAAATCCTTCTACATTATGGTAACTTGCAGGCATACACCAGGGGGAAAAGGCGACTGCAAAGAAGCGAGCCGCTATTATCCCAGAGGATGCAGCGTATCATGCTGCTCACGGATGCCCGGTTTATCAAGAATTTCAATGCTGCTGGCCTGCAGCCCTTCGATGCCTTCCTGAGGGGTATACCGTACCATCGTGCCCGGCGCCAGGCCGTCCCAATGCCGGTGCAGGACGCCGTTTTTATGGAAGTAGACCTGCTGGCCGTCCGGTGTGCGCAGGAAACCGTACTCCTGCTCCGGGAAGAGCTTCTCGACCACGGCCATCGAGTCGAGCTGGACCGGACGTTTCACGTCTCCCCGCTGCTTTTCCACTTCTTTACGGAGTTCCCGCTGAGCGGTTGCAAAGGTCCTGCGGATGAGCGCAGCCAGGGGTTCTTCCGGCTTCTTTTTAGGGATAGGGCTACGGCCTACCGCTCCGTTAGACTGAACCACTTCCAGTTCTTCTTCACTTTCAATCCCCTGCTGCGCCTTGAGCTCGTCCCGGGAGAAAAGCTCACGTTTATGTGAAGTAGATTGCCGATTGACGACGATGTCCGCCCGGTTTGGGATGCGGATATCAATGCGCATCCGGTACGGATTACCGGTCTCGTGCCGCTGCTGCTCCCTCTCGATGGCGATGCGGGTGCTGATGATGTAATCGCAGACCTGTTCCAGTTTATCGATGCCGCCGGTGATAAGGTCGTCTATCTCAGCGGTGACATCGATCCCTTTTATACTCACTTCCGGGGCTACCTGCATGACGCGCCTCCTGAACGATGAATAGTGATCCGGGTACGCAGGCTCCGTACCTCTCTCTTTGGATTCTAGCCGGAGGGATATGAAAAAGTAATAAAATCCGGCCGGAGAATATGGCATAGTTATATAGTCAGCCGTGATTTAAGGAGGGGGCGTGTACACTGCCCCCTCCTTTTTGTCCGCTTTATGGCTCGTTATTCAAAGGACAACCGTAATTATTGTAGTCATCCAGGTCATCTTTCAGGTCTCCCATGATATCAGGATTTTCTGTGGTCAGTGCGGCATTGACCAGAGATATGATTTCCGCTTCAGTCAATGGATAGTTTACATCAGGACTTGCTGCATTCAACAATGCAGCAACAGCGTGATGCAATAAGAGGGCGGCCATTTCTTCAGGTTCATTTCCACCTGGAAGGTCCATAGCGGCCAAGAACGTCACGCTGCTCAGGGAACTGAAATTCACCGGTATGGTAAAAACGCTCCCGAGCGTAGTATTTGTGGTGTATCCTACCCACGAGTCAAAGTGCCGTTCCTGCTTCCAGTAACCCGGGGTACAACCCTGGTCTCCGGTGGGAGTGGTTGTTGTCGTGGTCGTTGTCTCGGTCGGTGTGGTAGTCGTTGTAGTTTCTGTTGTCGTCGTGGTGGTTTCCGTCGGTGTCGTGGTCGTTGTCTCGGTGGGCGTGGTGGTCGTTGTTTCCGTCGGGGTCGTGGTTGTGGTCTCGGTAGGCGTCGTAGTCGTTGTCTCGGTGGGCGTGGTGGTCGTCGTCTCTGTAGGTGTGGTAGTCGTTGTAGTTTCATTTGTTGTCGTGGTGGTTTCTGTCGGTGTTGTCGTTGTCGTTTCGGTGGGCGTCGTAGTGGTGGTCTCAGTCGGGGTCGTCGTAGTTGTTTCCGTCGGCGTTGTAGCCGTTGTCTCAGTGGGTGTGGTCGTTGTTGTTTCGGTCGGGGTCGTGGTCGTTGTCTCAGTGGGCATTGTGGTTGTGGTCTCGGTTGTTGTCGTGGTCGTTTCGGTCGGGGTCGTGGCCGTTGTCTCAGTGGGCGTTGTGGTTTGAGGCGCCGTCGTGACGGTGACCGTTGGCGTAACCACATTCACCGTGACGATATCCAGTTCCTCGGGATCGAGCGGATACGTAACCATGTTACCATTCGGGTCGATGCCGCTGCCGTTGGCGACAAAGATGGTATCGTCGCTGAGGGGCCCGGAACTGATCGTCCAGGTCCAAACCTCACCCGGATCGAGATTGCCGTTCATATTGGGGTCGCCGTTATCCGGGGGTGCTGCCAATACCGCCACGTTTTCCACGCCGTTATTGACCACGACCTGGGGGCTGGTAAGGGTGACATCACCGTCATTCTCTTCCGTTACGGTCAGTACAACGGATTCTCCGGGATCAATCGGTCCAATGTTGCACGTGATGCTGACCCTGGTGCTGGCATTGAATTGCGGCGGTGTTGTTGCGGTTGAGGCGGTGGTGGTGGTTGGGGTGGGCGTGGGGCATACGGGGCACGTCGGCATCACATCCGTGGGTAAAGGGAGCGGTGTGAGCGTCGGGCAAGGTGTCAGGATGGGTGGGCATATCACCGTCTGCTCCGGTTCAGCCGGCATCAGAGCAAACAGTTGACCGCTCTGCGGTCCGACATCGATGCCGGTCGGGTCCAGCGTTCCCGCATCTACAATAACGACGATATCACCCAGGCAGTCGGTATCCGCCGGGCCGCTCAACCGGGAAAGCCGGAATGCTTCTTCATCGATATTCTCATCCATATAGGCGATCGTGGTGAACGTGAATATGGGATCATCCGGCTGGAACCGGGATATCGCGGTAACCCAGTTGCCAGTCAGATCAATCTGGCGGTGCGTTACCAGAAGCCATCCTTCACAGTACTCGATATCGATAATCGGGGGCGCCAGGACTCCCCAGGCCAGATCATCGCCGGTCAATATGGTAGTGACCTCACTGTCCCAGGTCACTTCCCTGATCCTGGCGGGCGAGTAGGTGGTATCCTCCCTTTGTCCGGACTCTCCGGCTTCAGCCACCCAGATCATCCCGGGACTGAGCGCCGCTGCTACGGGGAACTCCAGCCCTTCCACCAGCAGGACCACAGAATATCCTGAGGCCTGACCGGAGGGTGCAACCGGGTCCGATTGGGCTGAGACGGCGGCAATCGAGCCCCCGGTCGCCAGCACCACTACCGCTACCGTAATCGCCAGTATTTTCTTGTTTACTGTCATCTTCATGTTTTCCTCTTGTTTGTTTTTCGTTTCCGTTATCGCCTTTTTCCTTTTTTGTCCATAATCAGGCTCCTCTCTAAAAGGCTTTGATCCTGCATCAGATACAATAAAGTCACGTTCAACTTTACTTGCATGCTCCAGGAGCTTCCATTCGAATCACCACCTAAGTCTTTTCCGTTGTTTACCAGTAAGCGGTTAGCGGTGACAGGTGTAGTTCAGTTATCATCAACGACAATAATATCCTGCTATGCAGCGCCTGCCGGGCAGTGAGTACGACAGACTCTTCTCTTTCTCATGGCCATTTTCATGTATAAAGGAATACCTAGTTCCATCTGCATACGCACTGCGCCGCACATACATGTCTCCCGGGGGCTTCGCGGAACAGGCGCCGAGTATGCTACACTAGTGAGGAAAGTCAAGGAGTATCGAGGCCGGGACGAACCCAGGGATATCGATACAGGAACAAAAGGAACTGAAGATGAAAATCACGGGCATAGTAATACTTGTTGTCATCGCCCTCTCCCTCATTCTCACCGGTTGCGGCGACGGAGCTTCGACAACGACTACCCAGGCTTCCGGCGAAGGAGCCAAAGCGGGTGACAAAGTCGCGGTGGACTATACCGGGACGCTGGAGGACAGCACGGAATTCGATTCCTCCCGGGACCGCGAACCGCTGGAGTTCACCGTCGGGGCCGGGCAGATGATCGCCGGGTTCGACGCCGCCGTGGTGGGTATGAAGGTAGGCGAGACCAAGACCGTGACCATTCCCCCGGAACAGGCCTACGGCCTGCATAGAGATGACAGGGTACTCAGGTTCGAGCGGGAAGAGTTCAGCGGCTCACTTCCGTCTGTCGGTGACAAAATCCCTCTTCAGAATGCGATGGGCCAGGTGGTTTACTATGCCGTGGTCGAGGTGACCCCGGACTATGTCGCTGTGGATACCAACCACGAGTTGGCGGGCAAGACGCTCATCTTTGAAATAACGATGGTGAGTATCACACCGGGCTCGGCGACACCGTAGCCGAACCGCCGAAGCAGCTTGCATTTTCCGGCGTGATTGATTAGAATTAATTACGTCCCTCGCGTACGGGCGATTAGCTCAGTTGGTTAGAGCACAGTCCTGATAAGACTGGGGTCTCTGGTTCGAGTCCAGAATCGCCCACCATTTTCAAAAGTTGTCAGACCGTTGTCCACTTGTGGCTTTTGCTGCCGTTACCAAATCAGACCTGAGTTCAATTTTGCATTGTCTGGTTTATCAGCAAAATGAAGCTCTCTCAGGATGAGAGAGACTTCATTACGTCCAGTTTCCTCGAAATCCTTACGTTTATGCTCATAGTAGTGTCGACAAGTCCTCCAGAATGCCGACTCCTCGATACGACCGTATCAATCTCTCCGATGTGAATAGAGCACCGCTACGACCAGCGCGATCACCAACAGAGCCCCGATGATCAGCGCCAGCAGGGCTCCGATACCAAAACCGTCCGCTTCTTCAGTTTCGGTACCTGCGACCTCACCAACTACTTCCGTCTCAACCAGCCGAATAGTAAACTCCCCGTTTTCAGAACCGAGGGTCACGGAGTAGGTCCCGGCGACGTTTCGGCTGACCTCGAACGCGACCATGCCACTGTCACCGGGATCGAGGGTGACGTCCCGGCTTTCCTCCTGAACGCCGTTAATGTAGAGGATGAAGCTCCCGGTGGCCGTGGTATTGCCATCATTGGTGACTTTAGCAGTTATCCCAACCTTCTCACCCTGCCCGGCTGCCGCAGGAGCTATCGAGAGACCGGAGACACTGAAGCCGCTGGAAACAACTACCTGTGCAAATGGCAGCACCTCGAACATGGTAGACCATTCGCCGATTCTCAGCAGATGTGTGCCCGGGACCATGACTGTAGCCGTGAAGGTGATAATCCGCGTCTCCCCGGCGCCAAGCGTTACCTGACGGGTCTCGATAGTAATCCCATCGATTTCCAATTCAAGCGGAAATGTTCCGCTTGTCCCTCCGCTGTTGGAGAGGACAATCTCTACGGTCAGCATATCGCCGACGTAGATAGTCCCGGTGGTGATACCGATGCTCCCAATCGTGAAAGCAGCCGGCGGCGGGGTTTGTTCTATCGTCCCTTCACCGTTTCCATCATCAGAACCACCGCTACCGTCGTCAGGCGGGGGTACGTAACCGCCGCCCGAAGCTCCGCCGGATGAGCCGGTGACGGTGATAGTCAGGGTATCAGTACCAATTCCGCCATCATCATCGGTGATAATGAGGGAAGCGCTATAGGCGCCGCCGGAAGCATAACTGTGACTGACAGCCAGGGCGCCGACGGCCGTCGTGCCATCTCCGAAGTCCCATACGATGGTATGAGTATCCAGCACACCGCTATCATCGAAACTGCCGCTGAAATCTACCGGTTGACCGGCGGCGACATTGACCGGCGATGCGCTGAGGCTTACCACCGGGGGCATGTTCTCGATGTCTACCTCAACGCTGTCTGTTGATATATCCTCTCCGTCGTCAACAGCAACCACCGCCGTGCCTCTCCAGTCGTCCGGCCAGGTATAAGAGGCAGCGCTGTCAGACGACCAGTCTGTATCGTAAGTCCCATCGCCATCGAAGTCCCAGCGATAGAGCAGCGAATCGTTGTTGCTGTCGAAGGCGTCGGCATTGAAGAGGACCACGGACCCTTCCGTGGCGGAGTAAGGTATCCCGGCGCTGGTTACCGGGGCGGTGTTGGTTCCACCGGCATCGAAGTACTGCGCCGCCGAGGCAAGGAACAGGCTTTGACCGGCAAGGTCCGCGTAAAGACGGCACTGTACCGAGTACAACCCGGCGACGGTCCCGTTGAAGACGGTAGCGGCGGTGATAGTGTTTTGTCCGCTGTCCAGAGACGGCGAGACGCTGAATTCTCCGATTGTCATGCCCCGTTCATCGATAACAGAGCAGAACATGGTCGCTCCGGACGGCAGCCGGACATCGGCTACGGCGGTAACGATCATTGTATCGCCGTTGTGGTAGATACTCTTATCGAGGTTGAAACTCACGATGCGTCCCGAATAGCCCCGGACATCGAAGGGATACCTGCCGGTGTCTCCCTCGAAGATGTAATCGATATAGTACGTTCCCGATACCAGGTCGGGCAGGGTAAACGTCCTGGTGGTCGTCCCGATCGCGAGGGGGATATCCTCCGAGTAACCAGGAGCGGTGATAGTAACAGTACCGGCCTGGAGCGTTTCCATAGTAATGGCCACCGTATCGCCGATGTCATAGACCTGGGCATCGGTGTACAGAACCAGCGGCCCCCGCTCGTGGAGATAGAGAGCGTTCAGGTGCAACGCACGGCCGGATGCCTGGTAGATGCCGTAGAACAGCTTGCCCTGGTCGAAAGCAACCGGGACATCGAACTGCTGCGTCGTGCTGGTATGAGCGTCCAGGGAGAAGGCGATCACTTCTTCATGGTGTCCGAGGATGACACTAGCAAACAGTTCCAGGTCGAAATCGCTGACGTTTTCAATTTGCAGTGTCAGCGTTGCCGTATCTCCCGTCTCGTAGAAGTCTTTATCGAGAGAAGGAACGACCGCCAGTTTCGGCCCGGTCACGTGAAAGGTAAAGGCGTAACGTTCGCCGTTTATCTCGAACCAGGCATTGTAGTCACCTTCTTCCAGGTCGTCCGGAATGTTGAAGATAAAAGTGAAAACAACTTCATCTCCGGCCTCCAGCCAGGCGGACCGTGTGCTCTCCCAGTCAGGCATCTTGAGATAGAATTCCACAAAGCCGCCGGCGCCGCCGACGTTCTTCACGGTGAAGTTCCAGGTGGGATCGCCGACGATGAGATCGAGATCATCCGGGTAATCGGTAACCTCGAACTCCGGCCCGCCGGTGACAATGATCTCTTTGCTCCCGGAACCGTAGCCGGACTGGTATTCCAGGGTGTAGGTACCCGGCAGGAGATGGAACGAGACGTTATCCATCACCGCGGTGCCCGCCGCGGCAAAGGAGGTGACGTTTTCTGACTGCCCATCGATGCTGAAGACGGTTTCGGCAAAGACATCCACCAGTCCTGTGTTATCAAGGGTGAATGGGATTACCACTGTGCCGGCGGGGTAGCTGCCATCCGGCGTCACCGTCAAAACAGCGGACTGTCCCATGATCACCGGTTGTTCAGCCGTCATAATGACATCGCCGGTGAGTTGCGCGCGGAGAGCGGTCGAAGCGGCTATCTGTACTTCCGCATCCAGCAGCACGGTCTCACCAGCCGGGAGGGAGATGTCCCACGAGGTAACGCCGTCCAGGGACACGTGAACGGCATCATAGGTTTCCTGGGAGTTATTGACAATGCCGAGGACGACGTTGAAGGGATCGAGGCCGACCACGTCCGGCGCCATGATTTCGATACTGACATTGTAGGGACGCACCTCGATGATATCCGATACGGCCGCGACCCCGGCTGTACCTTCGAGGAGGAAATCGGCATTTCCGGCGGCGGCGCTGGCGGAGAAGCCGAGGGATTCGCCGGGTTGCAGGCTGAACGGTACCGTATAGATCGGTGCTCCGTCCATGGACACGGTCAGGGTGCCGCTGTCAGGAGCGGAGGCCATGTTCAGCAGTTGACCGGTAACCAGGACCGTTTCCCCGGGGCGATAGAATTCTTTGTCCGTTTCCAGGGTGAGGGCAAGCCCGGTAGCGACGATGTAGAAGGTACCGATGTCGCTCGCAGCGATGAGATGCCCGTCGGTGTTGTACAGCTCAGCAACGTGATACAACTTGCCGGTCACGCCCTGGAGGTCTCCCATGATGCTGACGGGGGTATCAATGTCGTCAGACCCGCCGGCAGGGACGTTAACGGGATCGATTGTTTCCTCCCATTCCAGGACGATGGTCCCGCCGCCGCCCTGGACATACCTGATGGTCGTGGAATGGAGGTCCCGGGTGTAGTTACTGACGCCGACAATATAGATTGCGTTATCGTCACCGACGACGATACCGGTGGCAAAATCATAGGGGCTTGTCTCATCACCGTAGCCAATACTCCAGACTTCCGAACCGTCAGCGGCACTGTACTTGATGGTGATGAAATCAGCATTATAGTCTGCGTCGTACGAGGTACCGGTTATGTAGGGATTGCCGTCATCGTCAAGCGCGAGTCCGCCGGCGCAAGAGTCGTACAACCAGGAGCCGCTCTCGTTTTCGTAGACTGCCGGCTGCGGCCATAACGCGTTTCCAACCGCATTGTATTTGATGGTACAAATGCCGTTGATGACCAGCTCTCCGTCTCCTCCTGTGGCGCATTCGCCGGACACATAGACGTTACCGGTACTATCCACGGCAATATGGCGGCCGGTATCGTCATGGAGGGGTCCTTCAAACGGCGCCGCCCACTGTTGTTCACCATCGGCGTTGTACTTCACGGTGAGGAAACCGGTGTCGTACCGCGGATCACCCGGTTCGCCGCCAGTACTCCGGCCGGTGACGTAGACGTTACCGGCACTATCGACGGTAATGGCCTTGGCTTCGTCAGCCTGACCGCCGGACCCGTCATAGCGGGCTACCCACTGAGGGGCGCCTCCATCAGTGTCGTACATGATGGTAACGTAGTCAGTATTCGTCGAGATTCCATAGCTCCAGCCAGTGACATACACATTTCCTTCAGGTGTCACGACCATGGCTTCGGCTTGATCGCTGCCATTTCCCCTCGGCCCGTTATACAGCTCGTCCCACTGCAGCGTACCACCACTGTTATATTTCAGTGTGACCATGTCATCTACATTGGTACTTCCCGTCCAGGCATATCCGGCTACGTAGACATTCCCGGCGGCATCCACGCCGATGTCCGCTGGTTCGTCCCACCGGCCAGATACGTCATATGGTTCAGCCCACTGCTGAACGCCTCCCGAATTGTACTTGACCGTGACGATATCTAACTGATAAATCGTGAGACTCCCGGGACGCAGCCTCTCGCTACTGCCGGTAACGTAGACGTTTCCGGTGTTGTCAACGGCTATCGCGGTAGCGTAATCATTCCGGCCACCCGTGCCGTCGTAGGCAGCGGCCCATTGTTCAACGCCATCGGCGTTGTATTTCACCGTCAGGATGTCCGTGTAGGTCTCGGTGCTGTCCAAGACCGTCCCGGTGATATAGATATTGCCGGCATCGTCACGGGCGATATCATAGTCCTGCAACTCTCCGCGGCGCCCACTGTAGGTGGCGACCCAGTCCCGGGAGACCTCGCTCCCGCCGCCGGTCTCGCTTTCCACGGTCTGCCATACCCTGAGCGTGAGAGACCCGTCTGTGAGTGCCGGACCGGCATTGCCGATATAACTCTGGAGGGTGACCGTATCGCTGGTGACGTATATCTCCCTGTCCGTCACCGAGGTCAGGGAAAGCTCCAGGCCGCTGATGACTAAGGGCTGGTAAAGGGAAGATTGTTTATCGCTGGTGGTATCCGTACAGGCGGCGTTGAGGTGATACGTACCGGATACAAGCTGGCCCGGGAGGAGGAAGGGAAGGCTAATAGTTTCTCCCTGCGCCAGTGCGCCGCTGTAGTCTTCTGTTCTCATCATGGTACCGGCGCTGTTCCGGAGGTCAACCGTGCAGGTGTAGCCGGTATCCGCCACGCCCGTGTTTTCAACACCGACACTGACGGTATCACCGGCATCATAAGCATCGCCATTAACCATAAATACACTGAGCTCAGAACCAATGATCTCGATGATTTTGGATGTTGAAACAGTGTTCCCGGTGCCGAGGTCCTCACAGTAACCTGCAACGTAATAGGCACCGCCGGGAGTGGCAAGGTCCACGGGCATGAAAAGATACGCGGGCTGGTCCGTCCACACGTTTACGGTACCCTGGACTCCGGAAGTCATGCCCGCCGCCAGCCGGATGTGGCACTCCGCCGAGGTATCGACGCCGCCGCTGTTCTCGATCCGCATGGAGACCGATTCCCCAGCGTACAACGAGGTGTTATCGATGAGCACGGAAAGTCTGGACGGACGGATGAAGAACGTCTTGCCCGTCTCGTAGAATTCCGCCGGAACACGGAAATATATACGATGAGTGCCTTGAGAGATATCTTCGGGAATGAGGATGTCATCGAAGACGAGATCCCGGCTGCCCCCTGCGGCGAGCGACACATGATCCATAGCGAGGTAGCCGATTGCCGGTATCTCCAGCTGGACATCGCCTTCCCACGGGATGGTACTGGGGTTTTTCATCGCGGCAGTGACCTGCATGGTCCCACGCGCCGCGTAAGCGTTCTTGTCCAGCGTTAACCGGGCATTGAACAAATGTTTTACGCTGAAAGAGTAGGTGTTCCCGCCGATAACTAAACCCTGATGATATATTTTAAAACCGACGATATATGTTCCAAGGGCAGCATCCTCCGGAAGTGTGAAGGTGAAATTCCGGCTTTCAAGGCTTTGTGCATCGGCGGTGCCGCTGAAATTCTCGACAGCCAGTATCGTGCCATACGGGTCCTGTAAAAACACGTCGGCCGTATAATCGATTGATACGTCATTATCATTACGCGTTTTCACCGTAACGATAACACTCTCGCCAGGTGCATATAACGTCCGGTCCATATCGAGCATCGACCACATCCTGGCCCTGGCGACATGGATGCCGCGGCTGGCATTACCCAGTTGCGTGTGTGATGTCTCATCACCCTCATAGAAATCCGCCCAGAGGCGGTCGTACGAAACAAGGGGAACAACAATATCGAAGTTGATGTAGCCGGCAGTGTCACCAGCTCCAGCCGGAATAACGACCGTTTCTTGAAGATTGCTTTGCTTTAAGCCCGGCTGAGTTGTACCGGGCGCGCCGTAGATGTCATCATGCGTCGCCCAGTAATTATGGGGGAATGAATACCAGACCGTGACGGTACGGGGGGCTTCGGAATGGTTCCAGAAATGAATGGTAAAGGTACCGGACTCTCCCTCCAGGTAAGCGTCCTTGTCCGACGTAACGCTGAAATTGATATCGCGCTCCTGGGAGCCCCAGTTCGCAACGATTTCCTCACAGCGGCTGACCGCGAAGGGGTGGCTGGAAGACATCAGCACGGTGCCGTCAGCGGCCAGCACGGAATACCTCGCTTTCCAGATGCCCCACTGAGAAGACTGTGTGACCATGAATGAAGCACCCAGCGTTCCGGTCTCGCCGGGAGGGATATCCAGCGCTTTACCTTCATCGAGGACAATATTGCCATCGGGGTCGGTCACGGTAATATAGGCCTGGAACGACGAGGCGGCGGCAATATCATAGCCCAGGGTGAACTCGCCGCCATAACCGGCGTTGATGGCGTCCGTGCCGTGATACAGGAAATAGAGGACGGTCCAGACACCGGTTTCAGCATCGGGAGCGGTCTGATAGGTAACGTTCACGGAGGATGCGGTACCTTTGGGAACATCGGCGGCCACAACGACGTCATACCGGTCAAACGAAGGATCGTACAGAGCGAAGGTGACGCTGTCCGCCGGTACGGTACCAGTGTTCTCCACTTCAATGGTCAATTCGATCAGGTTGCCCGGCTGGAAGGACGGCACGGATGCCCCGGCCGTTCCCGGCTGGGGATTAGTGACCGGTATCTCGAGTTCCACGTTCACCGGCCTGTAGGTTACGATATCTGATTCCGTTTCCGCCCAGGCGATGATATCGCGCATCATGGTGCGTTCATATGATGTGCTTTGGTAGAGATCCCTTGACATATCCATGTACAGGGTAGTTGCCAGGACCCGGCCTTCACCGTATTCATAAACCAGCATCGCCGGCTGGCCGTTCTTGACACGGATGAGCAGGGCGGAAGCGCCGAGCGGGTAGCGGGTGAAGAACCCGTCCACATTGGCGTACGGGTTGGTAGTGTTCAGGCCGGAGAAGATGGGATGGTACTCAACCAGGTTGACCGCGTTATATCCGTTACAGGACTGGTCTTCAATCCATCCGTACCCCTCTATCTCGCCGCCCGGCAGGACCTCGAACTCGCTGCCCAGTTGCTGGGCAAACGAGATGAGGGTACCGCCGTTCTCAACGAAGTTCCAGAGCCGTTCGCGGAACAATTCGGAGGTATCGAGACCGGCAAGCCCTCCGGACGGTATCACGAGCACATCGTAGTTCTGCAATCCGAGGAGCGACGGTTCGACGATCGCGGTAGAGCGGTCGATATAATGCAGCGCCATCAACGTTGCATCTGAAAAGCCGTTATTCAGCACCGCGATATCGGCGTCTTCATCTATCGGAATCGTACCGTATCCAGGTAACGTAGAGTAGTCATTATTATCATCCGGGTGATCGCAGCCCGGAACCCGTGAATGCCGGCAGGAGCCGCTGGCGTCGCACCAGTCCTGGGTACACTGGTCCTGGTCATCGCAACTGGTGGGACAGCAGCCGGGAATTTTGGTATGCTGGCAGTTATAATTCTCGTCGCAGTAATCGGTTGTGCAGGGGTTGCCGTCATCACAGCTCTCCGGGCAACTGCAACCCGGCTTGTCGTCCCTCACATGCTTGCACTCGCCTTTGTAGCACCAGTCTATGGTGCAGTCGTCACCGTCGTCGCACCATTCTTCCTTGCATTTGCCCTTGCAGACGGCGCCGTCGGCGGTCATCTCGCAGCCGTCGTCGCAGACATACACGTTGGTGACCACCCATTCGCAATCACGGCAGCCGTATTCTTCCAGGAGATCGCCATTGCACTGGGATTTCTGTCCCTGGTAGTCACGACAGGGATGGCCATAGTTATCGCTCCAGGTGCTGGAGGGCGCGGCGCACTCCGCGAGGCAGTCCGCGTGCGGTTCCAGCAGGTCTCCGAGCCAGCCCCAGAGGTCTACCACGCAGCCGGCGCCGGGTATCTGCCCGATGGTTTCGCTGATGCCGCACTGGACGCAATCGCCCCATTCCCGGGGGGTATCCGCCGACGCGCACGTGTAAGCGCAATCCGCTTGTTTAGCGGCGCTGTAGGCATCCTTGAAAGCTTCCCCGGCTTTCGCTCCGAGGCAGTCAAGGGCCAGGTCAGTCATGTTTTTCTCGATGTCCCCCAGTGACGGATACTCAAAGTTCTTTACGATACAGTTTTCGTAGCACTTGCCGGTGCTGCAGCTGTGGTGGACGTAGCCGGTCTGCTCCGTTCCCTCCGGTAATGTGCCATTTTCCAGCAGGTAATCGATTCCGGCCGCCAGCAGGTCTTTCTCCGTCAGGCCGCTGAACTCCTGGAACGTGTAGGAACCGTTGGAATAATCCGAGATCAGGAACATGGTCGGGAAGCCGGTAACGCCCCATTCGATGACATCTTCCGCATATTCGGTGCTTTCGGCGCTGACGAAGGCGATGCGGTCGCCGTAGGTCTCTTCAAGTTCATTGATAACCGGCTTTTGTTCCCGGCAATAGTGACAATAATCCGCGTGGAAGAAGAGGAACACCGGTGTGCCTTCCGCGAGGGGGACATCGACAAAGACATCCAGCCGGGTCCCGTGTTCATTGGCGGGAACAGGTTCAGTTGCCGAGGTCTCAACCGGCGCCGGGCAGGTTTCCGCGAGCATGGCATCCAGGGCATCCGCCAGGTCGTGGATGTCCGTTAATCCGGAAAAGCGCGTACATTCACCGGAGGTGTCCAGGCTGTAGGCAAGGACGATGGTCGGGATGGTCCGGACCTTCCACGCTTCCGCCATATCCCGGTTGTCCGGCGTAGCAGCACGGAGGAAGTTGACCCTGTCGGCATACAGGACTTCGAGTTCATCGATGACGGGTTTTTGTTTCTGGCAGTAGGAACAGAAATCCGCATGGAAGAAGATGAGGAAGGGTTTATCGGTCATGACTTCTGAAATAGTATTGGTGGTAATGGCGATCTCTTCATCCGGGAGAGTGTTCCGGCCTGCAGCAACCGGAACTATGGTGGAAGGTATCAGGCCGGTCAGCATGACGGCGGCAACCAGTACAGCGCAAGCCTTGACGCTGTAACCGGTGAGGGCCCCGGTGTTGATGGTGAAGAAATGAGTTTGTGCCATGAGTATAGGCATCACCATGAGGAGCATGACGATGTCCATGATCAGGGACTGGATGTGGGTGAGAGGTATGAGCTCACCAAAGCAGCCGCACAGGCCGGCTCCTCCGGCGCCCTGGAGGGCATAACTGTTGGCGATAAGGAAGCTGAGAGTTATCAGAGAGAGGAGAGAGGCGGAAATTCTAGGGAAAAAGCCGAGCAGCAGTGCCAGGCCAAGCAGTAATTCCGTCCATGGCAACAGGACTGCGTACAGTTCAGCCAGCGAGTAGGGAAGCAGGGCATATCCCTGGACAATCTGGATGAATTCGGTCTGGTGGGGAAGTTTGAAAACCGCCGCGACGATGAAGATACCACCCAGGAGGATCCGGGCAAAGAAAGGAACCAAACTACCGGCCAAATAACGCTTGAAGACATTTGTGTTCATACCACGCTCCGCAGTAATGCCTTTTCAGCATGAGTTCCGAAACATCATTATTTAACGGAACTTACTACAACATAGGCACCATCCGTAATTTACTAACTAGCGATAGTACTTTTGTACCATTAGCCGATATGTCAGGTCAACCTAATTATTCATAAATTGAATAAATGTTTGGTTAGAGTTCCGGGGGAAACTTGTTATAGGAACGGGAAAACATTTCCTAATACAGGATAGACAATGTCTATTGACGGTCGAGTTTGCATCAGGCGCAGTCCGACCTTAGCCTGGACCTCAAGCATACATCACCCCAATTGTGTGGAGGCAAGAGGTCCGCTCTTGACAGCCAGTCTTCTCAGTGCGTTGGTCTCTCTTTGAGAGCTGCTTTGACCTTTTCCGGCGTAGCCGGTAAATCATAAATCCAGATACCGCAGGCATCGTGTATGGCATTGATGACCGCGGGGGCGGTCGATGTCATAGTCATCTCTCCGATACCGGTAGACCCCAGAGGTCCCCGTTTCCGTGGAGTTTCCAGCGTTACATACTCGACGGGGAAGGCCGTTTCTATGGTGGGGAACTTGAAGGTGATCCAGTCCTTCGTCCTGCCGTGAACATATTCCTCCCGCAGCGCCCAGCCGACGCCCTGGTCCATACCGCCTTCATTCTGCCCTTCGAAGCTCTGCGGGTTGATGATCGGACCGGCATCGACGGCGGACGTCATCCTGAGCACGCGTACTTCACCGGTCCCGGTGTTGACCTCGACCTCCGCCATCTGGATGTTGTGTACCTGGGAATCGAACGTGTCGCCCTGGCCGGTCTGAGCGTCAAGCGTTTTCTGACTGTTAACGATCTTGTTTCCGGTATACCGGGTCGGTTTGCCTGCTTTAGCCAGACCCTGATAGGTCCTGGTACCGGCTTCTCCCATGGCCTGTTTCATCTTTTCCAAGGCATCGACGAGCGCTCCTCCGGCCATGTACGTCATGCGGCTGCCGGCGGATGCTCCCATCGGAACCGTTTTGTCCGTATCGCGGGTGTAAAGGCGTATCTTTTCCAATGGTATCTGGAGTACCTGGGCCGCCAGCTGACTCAACATGGAATCATTACCCTCGCCCGGATCGGCAACCGCGGCGTAAATAGTGATGCCGTCATCGGGGTCCAGTTCCACCGTCAATTCACTGGTATCGAACGGGTCTCCTATACCGAACGAATGGCAGCCAAGACCCACTCCGCGTTTTATCGTGCCGTCCTTTGAGGCTTCTGCTTCCTTCTTCGCTTTTTCATACTGCGGGCGGATAGCGTCGCATAATTCCGGGAAAGACCACTCTTCGACGACCGTGCCGGTGGACCATGTCTGTCCGGGTTTCAGTGAATTCTTCTTCCGGAATTCGAGCGGGTCTATCCCCAGCTTCTCAGCCAGCATATCCATCAGACATTCCAGAGGGTAGTTTGCCTGGGGCGGTCCCGCCCCGCGCGCGGCCCCGCCGCTGGCATTATTGGTATATGCCAGGTCTGCGATGACATCGACATTCGGGATGTGGTACGGCCCGAACAACATGTGTAATGCCCGCGCGGGTATTTCCGGACCGATCAGGTAATAGGCGCCTTTATTGAAGGTTATTTTACCCGTGAGAGCGGTAATGCGGCCGTCACGGTCAGCAGCCAGTTTAAAGTGAGAATCGGAGGGGTGCCGCTTTGAGCTAATAAGCATCGATTCCGCCAAACTGGGCACGATCCTGACGTCGCGCTGGAAATGCAGGGCGGCGGCGGCGGCTATACCTTCGGTGGTAATGTGGAGCTTGATGCCGAACTGCCCGCCGACGTAGGCCTCCCGGTAGTCGAGGTTGTCCCAGCCGATGGCTTCTTTCAGTTCTTTGGCATGCTCATGGATCCAGATGCTCCGGCCGATAACAATCAATCGAGCTCCTTTTCCTTCGCCCTCGTAGCAAGCGCAGGATACTTCCGGTTCCAGAGGCGCCTGGTGGTTCATCTGGGTAGAGAATATCGCCTCAACCACCGCGGCAGAATTTGCCAGCGCAGCCGCGACATCGCCTTTGATCAAAGGCTGTGCGGAAACCAGATTAACTGCGTGGCGGTGGATCTGGTAAGCTCCCTCAGCCAGGGATTCCTCGGGCGTCATCATAATCGGCAGCGGTTCATACACCACTTTCACAGCAGCCGCAGCTTTCCTGGCCTGGTCTCTCGTCTCCGCGGCAACGATAACGATGGGATCACCAAGGGTCCTCACGAAGTCTTCACACAACACCGTTTGGTCCGCGGCCACCATCCGTATGCGGTTCGTACCTTGAATATCGTCTGCGGTCATCACTCCAGCTACGCCGGGCATGGTTTTCGCAGCCGATGCATCGATGGACACAATCCTGGCATGGTGCTCGGTACTGAGGACGACAGCCAGTTCCAGGGGATTTTCCAGTTTGATATCGGCGCTGAATTTCGCCAGGCCGCAAGCTTTTTCCATCGCTGAAGGCCGGGGATGTGATTCTCCGATCATCTTCTTCCTGTCCAGCGCGGCGCGGACCTTTTGCGGAGTAGTTTCATTTCGCAGGAACCTTCCCGCCAGTTTTACCGCATCGATGATCTTGACATAGCCGGTACAGCGGCACAGGTTACGCGCCAGTGCTTTTTTGATGGCGGCATCGTCCGGGTTGGGATTCGCATCCAGCAGGGCCCTGGCGGCCATGATCATACCGGGAGTGCAGAACCCGCACTGGATAGCGCCGGTCAGAACGAAGGCTTCCTGGATGAGGTGAGGGTTCTCCGGCGTACCGAGACCTTCAACCGTGATGATGTCAGCGCCGCTCAGGTCGACCACTTTCTTGAGGCAGGAACGGACAGCTTTTCCATTAACGATGACAGTGCAAGCCCCGCACTGGCCTTTGCGGTCACAGGACTGTTTCGTGCCTGTAAGACCGAGGTCTTCACGCAGGAGGTCGAGCAGCACCTTGTCTTTCCCGACCTGTACCTGGCGTTGTATCCCGTTGATTGTCAGCGTTACTTTTTCCATGTTCCTACCTCGGGTATTTTTGTTCTGGTCTATCAGTATTCGTAGAACCCGCGCTTCGTTTTGCGGCCGAGATGACCGCCGGCCACGAGTTGCCTGAGCAGTTCCGGGGGCGCGTATTGCGGATCTCCGGTTTTTGAGAAGATACTGAGCGTTATGTTAAGCAGCGTTTCGAGCCCGACAAGGTCCGCCAGGGCCAGAGGCCCGATGGGGTGATTGAGTCCGAGCGTCATGGCCGTATCGATGTCCTCTTTCACAGCTATACCGGATTCAAGAAGACGTATCGCGGTCAGTATCTGCGGTACCATGAGCCGATTGACGATGAAGCCGGGGGAATCCTGCAGGACAACGACTGTTTTTCCGAGAGTTTCGGCAAAGCTTTTGCTGACTTCCACCGTACCATCCGCCGTCAAATCGGTCCTGATAAGTTCCACCAGCGTCATGACCGGGACGGGATTGAAGAAATGCAGCCCCAGTACTTTGTCAGGGCGAATGGTTGCCATCGCCATTTCCGTGACGGAGAGGCTGGAGGTGTTACTCGCCAGTATGGCATGAGGAAGACATATGCAATCCAGCCGGGAGAAGATGCGTTTCTTCAGGTCCATGTCCTCGGTGACGGCTTCTATGACCAGATCGCAGTCATGGTGGCTTTCGATGTTCGTTCTCCCGGATATGCGGTTGAGTACGTCATCACGGTCCCGCGGCTTGATAATTCCTTTCTTGACGCTTCTATCGATAGATACGCCGATGGCGGTCAAGCCTTTCTGCAGCAGGTCATCGTTGATCTCGGAAAGGACAACATCATAACCGGATTGGGCGCATACCTGTGCGATGCCGCAACCCATCTGACCTGAACCGACGACTCCAACCGTGGTAATCTTCATATCGATAACTACTTTCTGTAGTGGCTGTTCCCTTTACTTTTCATAGACGACTTTCCCGCCGACGAGATCGGAAGAGCGTCGTGTAGGGACAGAGTGTAGGTTAGGGTGTGGTTGGGGGGGGTGGGGGGTTGGGGTAAAGGGGGGGGGGGGGGGGGGGGGGGGGGGGGGGGGGGGGGGGGGGGGG
>CAZQQL010000060.1:0-19514 GCA_964595455.1 uncultured Dehalococcoidaceae bacterium | reverse complement strand
CTCTTCCGATCTAGCCCGGTTACCGGGCTGCGCCCCCTTGTTTTCCAGGAGCTAACTATGAACGATTCATCAGAAAATCAAGTGTTTGGGTATGTAGGCAACTTGCTGCGGGTGGACCTCACTACCGGCAGCATCAAGGTGGAACCGCTCGATCCCGACCTCTGCCGCAGGTACATGGGCGGTTCAGGCCTGATATCGTATTATCTCTGGAAGGAGCTGCCGGCCGGCATCGATGCTATGGGACCGGAGAACAAGCTGGTCATCGCCACCGGTCCGCTGACAGGTACGCCGCTCATGGGGAGCGGGCGTCATTCCATCGGGGCCAAGTCGCCGCTGACCGGCGGGATAGCCCTCTCCCAGGTGGGGGAATTCTGGGGCACGGAAATCAAGCGGGCGGGGTTCGACGTCATCATCATCGAAGGCGCTGCGGAAAAGCCCGTTTGGCTGAACATCAACAACGGCAAGGTGGAAATCCGCGATGCCGGGCATCTCTGGGGACTGGAAACCCGTGAAGCCCAGGCGGCGATACGGGAAGAACTCGGCGATGAAAAGGTACGGGTCTCCCTCATCGGCCCCGGCGCCGAGAACCTGGTCAAGTATGGCTGTATCATGTGCGGCCTGTATGACGCTGCCGGTCGCGGCGGCATGGGCGCCGTCATGGGCTCCAAGAAGCTCAAGGCCATTGCCGTGCGCGGAACCGGCAGGATATCCGTGTTTGTTCCTGAGAAATTACGGGAACTGAACAAGCGACTGGTCGCCGCCATAGACCAGGTACCCATTCTCAAGGCCTGGCAGGAGGCTGGCACCGGCTTCGACATGGACGTTGGCGTCGTGAACGGAGACGTACCCATCCGCAACTGGCGGGACGGCGAATTCCCGGCTGTGAAAAACATCACCGCGATAGCCCTGAGGGACACCATCGGCGACGGGATGGAAGGGTGCTTTGCCTGCCCGCTCCGCTGCAAGAAACGGGCCAAATACGAAGGGCCCGATTACTCCATCGATCCCGCCTACGGGGGGCCGGAATACGAGACGCTGGGCTCGTTCGGCAGCAACCTGGGCATCGACGATCTCAAGGCGGTCGTGAAGGGGAACGAGATCTGTAACGCGGCCTCAATCGATACCATTTCAGCCGGCGGGACGATAGCGTTCTGCATGGAAGCTTGGGAGCGCGGCCTGCTGACGGCAGAGCAGACAGACGGCATCGAGATGACCTGGGGAAACGCTGCGTCAATGCTGGCGTGCTTGCGGAAGATCATTGACCGGGAAGGGTTCGGGAACGTTCTGGCGGAAGGCGTCAACGCCGTGGCGAAATGGCTCGGCAAGGGTTCCGAAGAGTTCGCCATGCAGGTCAAGGGACTCGATCCCGGCATGCATGAGCCGCGGCTCATGGCCAGTATGGGTCTCGGGTTCATGGTCAATCCGCACGGCGCCGACCATTGCCTCAACGTCCACGATACCCGGTTCGAGTTCAAGGCCGGGCTGAAATCGATGAACCCGATGGGTTTTCACGACCCGGTCCCGGGACGGGAAATGAACGCCCGCAAGGTAGGTCTTTTCAGGATAGAGTACCTGCGGCAGGGGTTGACGGACTGCCTGTGCCTGTGCCATCTCTCTTCGGCTATGGTCGATCTGCCGACGATGGTGGAAATCGTCGATGCGGTGACCGGCTGGGGCACCGGGGTCATGGACCTGCTGCGCATCGAGGAACGGGTCATGACCCTGGCGCGCCTGTTCAACATCCGTGAAGGGTTCACCGACGCCGACGACGTGCTGCCGAAGCGCTTTTTTGAACCGAGGGTTGGCGGTATCCTTTCCGACCACGGCCTTGACCCGGAAGCCATGGACAAGGCCAAGCGGTACTACTACGCGCTCATGGGATGGGACAGTAAAGGCGTGCCGCTGCCGGAGCGGGTGGAGGACCTGGGTATCGAATAGACTCACCCCGGGAAAATCAGTGCGCAGCTTCGTGGCCGCCGGGATCGGCGTCGGCGAGGGTATCAGCTCCGATCATTACGGTCAACTGGAAGTGCGGGCGGACGAACTTTTTCCATGTGATGGGGCCGTGTTTGACGCCCTTGGGGACGAAGACGCAGCAGGTTGTGGTCAGGAGGAGGGTTTCATCGCCGACGATGAACTCAACCTCGCCGCCGAGGTCTTCCTGGTTGTCCGGATCGGTCCCGATGTGAAACACCAGTTCATCGAACGCATGGACGTGCGCCCCGATGTGGCAGGGCGGTTTGGGCATGTCCGTCGCCCAGCCCATTTCAACGTAATTATGGCTGCCGGGAACGAGGACGTTATTCATCAGGGTCATCGCCGGTACGCGGCCGTAGACTTCAAAGCCCGGCGAGACTTCGTACACACAATGGTCCGGCTTGTACTTGCTTTTCGCCATGGTTGCTTCCTCCGGTAATCTTTTTGTTATATCTCCCGAATGCTCCGCAGACCGGTACCGATGGCGTCCGCGATCAGCAGCGGTTCCTTGCAGTCGCCGACCTGGATAACTTCCGGCACCTTGCCCTTCAGCGTCTCTGCCAGGCTGTTGTCCGGGACCATCGGCAGGGCGGGAATGATGGTATCGGCTTTGAGGGTGGTACGCTTGCCCTTGGCGTCGATGAACGTCACTCCGTCATCGAGTATCTTCAGCTCCGTAACGCCGTTGATGACGGCCGTACCTTTCCTTCCGAACCATGCCATGAGGTGGCCCAGAAGTGCGTCCACCATGCTTTCGCCGGGTTGTTTGGCGCTGTCTACGACGGTGACCTTCCGGCCCCGCTTGGTCAGGTATTCCGCTAGTTCCAGGCCGTGGAGGCCGGAACCGATGATAACGACCTGCTTTCCAACCGGCATCCAGAACTTCGTTATGGAGCGGAGTAACTGCGGGGAAAAGAACTTCAGGTATAGTTTAAGCTGCTTGTGCAGGGCGGCGTTGCTGACCACCCTCTTCCGGTCGATACCCGGGATGTCCGGTGAAGCGTACTTACCGCCAGTAGCCAGGATGACGGTGTCCGGCCGTGAAGCCAGTATCAGTTCCGCCGTGGCTTCCTTGCCGTAGTTGATGTTGACGCCCAGCTTACGCACCTGGCCGTCAAGGTATTTGATGATGGAAGGCAGGTCTTCCAGTTCCATGCCTTTGACCATTGCCGCCAGTGGTACCAGACCGCCTGGTTTGGATGACTTTTCATAAAGATGGACCTGGTGGCCCCGCAGGGCGGCGACACGGGCGGCTTCGAGCCCGGCCGGCCCGGCGCCAATCACTACGACCTTCTTCTGCTTTGCGGCTTTTTCGATCTTGTTATACGGAGCGCCCATGAAAGCGTTGATGCGGCAGCGACGGGTACCCAGGCAGTTCTCACAGGCGGTGCAGGGCGCGATGTCATCAAGCCGCCCCTCCTTGATCTTGTTGGGATATTCCGGATCGGCCTGGAGCCGGCGCGTCATGCCGATGAAATCGCAGCAGCCCTCGGCGATGGCTTTTTCCCCGAGATCGGCGTCGAACCTTCCTACGGTCATGACGGGGATGCTGACTGACTTTTTTATCATGCCGGCCAAACGTACGTTGGCGGCTGCGCCGTGTTGTGTGGCGTTATATTCAGGAGGAAAATCTTTCAGCGGTATCGGCGCCTCCGGGTAGAAAAACACATCGGTCAGATATGCCCCAACGTGATAGCCGAGCCAGTGGCTGCGGATGTGCAGATTGTCCACGCCGGCGGCCTCGAGCAGTTTCGCGGTCTCGATGGCGTTGGCCGATGTCTGGCAGGTGGCATCGTCAACGCCGGCCAGCCGGCCTAATTCGATGCCGTTGATGCAGACGGAGACCGGGAAGTCATTTCCCAGCCGTTTTTTGATCTCTTTGACTGTTTCGACGACGATACGCGCCCGGTTTTCCACGCTGCCGCCGTACTCATCTTCCCGCCGGTTCCAGTAGGGCGAAAGGAAATTGTGGAACAGGTGGGAACTGGCGGCGTTGATGTCCACCCCGTCGAACCCGGCTTCCGATGCCCTGACGGCGGCGGAGGCGAACTTATCGATGATCACCTGTATCTCTTCGATGGTCAGCGGATGAGGCGGCTCGTGGTGGAAGTCGTTCGGGCTGTCTAGTGTCGTGGCGGAAGCCCCGATGGGATACTCATTGGGCGGCGGGTCTCCCGCCAGCCCGAGCTTGGTTTCCCATGGGCCGTCATGGTTCATTTGCATGAACGTAGGACAGCCATATTTGTGAATGATGGTAGCCAGTTCACTGATCCCTTTGGTGTAGCGGTCGTCGTCCAGCCGGTAGCGGTCCCGCCAGCGGCAACCGCGCGGCCAGTCTATGGTGGGAGATTCGACGATCAGTAATCCTACCCCGCCGCGGGCTAATGACTCGTAGTAGGCCTTGATGACGTCGTTCATGGACGTCTCGTCTTCGTGCCACATGAACGTGCCCGCGCCGGTCTTGATAATCCGGTTCCTCGTGGTGACCTTGCCGATCTTGCCCGGCGACATCAGTTTTTCGTAGCTCTTTACCGCCATCGTAACGACTCCATTATGTTGTATAATTGCCGTAATAGTAGCATAAACAAAGGATTTTGGGAAATTTAGGCATTTGAATTATTACCGCCGATATCCGAGATAAAGTAACTTTTTGGGGAGTGTATGCTTACATATCAATTACAAGCTCGAACTATTAGGCTTTCAACGGAAGAAAAACCCATTTTCCCAAATGACTTATTAATAGAAATGATACTTGAACCTGGTACACCTTTTGGTATTGATGATGGACCATCGAAAACAGGAGTGAAGGATCAACATGTTCGGATAAACTGGAACGCCAATGTAGGCAGAGGATATATTAGTTGCGCCCCGATCATTAATCCTCCTCATGTCATAATGAAATATGAAAACATGCAGATGGAGATGAAGGAAAATAGACTGGTTACAAAAACTTATTGTAATAACCTATCCGAAGTTCATGAAATCATTAGGACAATATATTTTTCAATACCAAGTCTTCTCAATTTGGAGTTCATTGATTCCCCAACTATTAAACAAATAACTGGTAGCATAGGAAAATGCCAGTTTAGTTGGGAGTTTCAAGAAGGAGACCTGTTATTTGACCTTACTGATACTGAATCCCAAGAACTAAAAATAAAAAATACATTTGAAAAATTATCTACGGTTTGTATGGAAGAAAATCGGAGACTCGCGGCAGCCATTCATTATTTTTTTATGGCATGTCGATTAAGTATTGCCGGAAAGTCTCCATGGGAATTCATGGCAGAAACAGTTCTCAATTATTGCAAAACTCTGCAAGTACTGTTTGGTGAAGACCGGGATGATGTAAGAAAAGGGTTGCACTCTTTAGGTTGTTCCACCGATGAAATCGAGAATGTATTTATTCCAATCATGCTACTCAGGAACGAGTTTGATATTGGTCACGCTTCAATATCAATATTGGAACAAAGTGAACTCGACACTATATATCAATACCTCTTTTTTTTAGAAAATGCTTTCAGAAATATGCTAGTAGATCTTTTTTCCAAAATTATGGATGGGACTTATAACCTAAAACAAGAAAAGGACTTAGCACTAAGTTTTAAAAAACGGAAAGTGATGAATGACATCCTCTCGCATATTGGTAATTCTTCAACAAAGCAAATTAAGTCGAAAAATTATAGAGCTGAATTTAGAACGAAGGGAACTAAACAATGACGGAAACGAAGTACGGTAAATATATCCTGAGTAAAGACATGATGCCCGGGCAGCCGGAAGTAGACAGGCTCATCGCGGCGCAGGCGGCCGAAGGCCGGACCATCGACCGCACGCTGCTGCTGGGCATCCAGGATGCCATCGTCAAGGGGGCGTTCTTCGTGGGATGCGAGATCATCTGGGGATTGACCGGGAACGGGCCGGTGACCATCGAGGAGCCTCACGCGCATGAGTTCGATGAGATAGTCGGGTTCATCGGCACGAACCGGGCTACGCCGCGGTCGCTGAACGGGGAGATAGAGTTCTGGTTGGACGATGAACCCCATATCATCACAGAGACGAGCCTCATTTACATTCCCGCCGGGTTGAAGCACTGCCCGGTCTATTTCCGCAAGGTCAACACGCCCATCGCCATGTTCGAGTCCGCCCCGAACATGGGGTATGTCAAGAAAGAGTAAGCTTGAATTTCCAAGTCCAGTGAAATTTTTTTGGTTGAAAAGATAATGCTTTGGGAAGGTTCATCAAGACTGTGATTGTGTTTACGGGTATTATCGTAGCCGTCGTTATCAGTGTTGGTGTTATCTTGATCAAGTATGCCCGGACGATTGTAGAGCGAACATACCTTGAGCTCGGAGTGGGCCTAATGATTGCCAAAGTCATCAATACATTTAGAAAGAGTGGAGACCGTGTGGTGCAAGGGGAGGATGTATATCTCTGGATACTTCGAATAGGAGGCGGTTGGGCAATACTTATAGGGTTATTATCTATAGGGTTGATATTGTTTAGTGACTAAAGCTCGGTAGCTTTATTTGGTCACCAGTAATCCTTGAGATTTCCCGTTGGTTAAATTAAAATAGTCTCAAACCCGATGAAAGGAAGATGAGCATGGGAAAATACGATAAATACTTTATCAATCAACTTCACAAGAGGGACCGGCTGCCCGGCCCGACGCCGGAAAACCGGGACATCCTGGCCAACGAAGGCAAGCGTATGGCCATGGAACACCTGCTCTGGCTGGACTCGGACGTTATTCCGGGCAGCTACTACGGCGAATCAACCTGGCTCTGGCCGGCCAGCTATCCCAACCAGATCGATCCCAAGGAAATCGCTGACCGCGGTATGGCCAACATGAAACCCATGTTCCCCCATGCCCATTCCTTCCCGGAACTGCTCTCCTGGTGGAGCAGCGATGTCAATGACCCGAAGAACATCGGCTCCATGGGCATGATCATGGACGATGAATTGATCCCGTTGGACAACAGCTGGGTGGCTTACATTCCCGCCGGGATGATGCACATGCCTACCCGCGGCACCGGTAATAAGGTCTCCCAGGTACCCGGCGTCCACTGGACATCCGGCCCCGGTTCCTACACCCGCGACAAGGACGGCAAGGAAGTAGAGGACGAGCAGAAAGAGGCCAAGACCGAGGTCAAGACCGTCCCCGGCAAGCAGACCAACCTGAAGTACTTCATCCAGGGCGGGCAGCAGAAGGTCAGTGAGCTCAAGAAACCGGACTACATGCTGCCGATCGATCCCAAGTATTACCGCCACATGGCCTACATCGATGAGAAGGTCATCCCCGGCTGCGAATTCGGGTGCGATTCCTTCTTCCTGATGCCCGGCATCACCCCCGGACCGGACATCAAGATAATGGATAAGAATACCGTGCCTTACGGCCGGCAGATCACGATCACCGCCAACAACTATGAGCATCTCAAGGAACTCGGCGCGGAATGTGAGTTCTGGTTTGCCGGTGAAAAACACATCATCGCCATGGCTTTCGGCGCTTATATCCCGCCGAACGTGGAAATCGGGCCGGTCATCATCAAGAATGTCACCAAGCAACTGTTCTTCATGATGTCCCGCCCGGTCGGAGAAGGTGTCAAGAAGTACCCCGGCGGCAAGCTGGTCTAAAAACTTGCATTTCCATGAATACCAAGAGCCCCGACTTTGTCGGGGCTCTTCTTTTTTCTGAATTCGCCGGTGTGACTAAGCCCTGAACAATAGGTCGTCCCTCTTGCAAAGAGGGACCGAGGGGGATTTAGCTTTTACGATCCCACGACCCAATAGCAGGTCTCGCCCTCTATTTCACGTACTTGGTGCCCATGCCGGCGGTGAAATGAAAAATGGGTTTGGTGATAGGCTTGGTGAAGAATATCGGCCCATGCTCGATCCCGGCCGGGACGAAGCACAAGAAACTCCGGTCGATGACGTTCTTCTTGCCATCTACCCAGATCTCCAGTTCGCCGCCCAGTTCATACTGGTTGGCCGTGTCGCTGCCCACGTAGGCGATGACCTCGTTGAAATCGTGGGTATGCGCCTTGATGATACCTTCTTCGCCCTTCTTCATCGGCCATTCACCGGCCATGAACCAGGCTGTTTCCATGTAAAACGCGCCCTTGATGACCTCGCTGTCCAGGGAGAGGAGCCGCTGGCCTTCGTTATCGCTGAACTGCGGCGTCCAGTCCGCCTCGCCAACGTCCCACTTTAATTTGGTAACAAAAAACCGTTCATCCCAGTTAGCCATGCTTGATTCCTCCAAATATATTCAGTTAGGTCTGGTGTCCGCCGGCCACGGTGTTCTGCGGGAGCAGCGGCTGGCCGCCGCCCACGTACAGCAACTGCCCGGTGACATAGGTGGAGAGGTCGGATGCCAGGTAGAGCGCGTTTCCGGCCAGGTCTTCCGGCGTAGCGACCCTGCCGAGCGGCACTTCCCGCTTGCCGATCTCATCAAAATAGGCGTCCACGTCTTTGACGCCCTTCAGCACCGGTTCCCAGAACGGTGTTTTGACCGGACCGGGCAGGATGCAGTTGACGCAGATATTGGATGGGGCCAGTTCGTAGGCGAGGTTGTAGGTCAGGCTGATGACGCCGCCCTTGGCGGCATGGTAGTGCACCACGGAAACGGCCGGATGCACGGCCCCGAGTGAGGAAAAATTTACGATCTTCCCGTATTTGTTTTTCTTCATGTAGGGGACCGCCGCCTGGCAGCAGAGGAAAGCGCTCTTCAGGTTCAGGTCCATGAAGCGCTGCCACTCTTCGTCGGTGATCTCTTCCAGCCGTTCTCCCTTGATGTTCGGCACGCCGCCGGCGTTGTTTACCAGGATGTCCAGCTTGCCGTAAGCCGCGACAGCCTTTTCCGTCATGGCAAAAACGTCCGCCCGGCTGGTGACGTTGCACTTTACGAACGTCGCCTGGCCGCCGGATTTCCTGATTTCCGCCTCGGTCTTCTTGCCGTTCTCTTCAGAGATGTCCGCGATGACCACATTGCCGCCTTCCGCGGCGAACCGAACGGCTATCCCTTTACCGATGCCCACAGCCCCGCCGGTGACGATGGCTGTCCTGTTTTGTAAAAGCACGTGATGCCTCCTCTCGATGACCGCATCGATGGTGCGGACAATTACGATTATCTTACCTGCTCGCGGCGAAAGTTGCAATTCATGGCTCAAATGAGGCATATTGGATACAATGAATACCGGGGCTGTAAGGCCCTCCGGTTATACCCGTTTTTACCGGCCGGGCGTGGGTGGACGCCGGGTACGGAACGGAGGTTTCTATCATGGCACGAGGATACATGGGGCAGTTCCTCAACGTTGACCTGTCAACAGGCAAGATCGAAAGCGAACCCCTCGACGAAAAGCTTTGCCGGGACTTCATCGGCGGCTACGGCATTGTCGCCAGGCTGCTGTTCGACCGCATGCCGGCCAGGGCTGATGCGCTCGGACCGCAGAACATCCTGGCTTTTTTTACCGGGCCTTTCACCGGCACCCCGGCCATCTCGGGGACGCGTTTTACCGTGGCGGCAAAATCACCGCTGACCGGCGGCTGGGGCGACGCCAACTCCGGCGGCAGCTTTGCCGCGTTCCTGAAATTCGCCGGATTTGACGGTATTTTAGTTTCAGGAATTTCAAAAAATCCGGTTTATCTGTTCATCGATAACGGGAAGGCGGAATTGCGGGACGCTTCCGCACTCTGGGGGAAAGATACGTACGATACCGACGATATGCTCAAGGCTGAATTCGGTAAGAGCACATCCATCGCCTGCATCGGCGAGTCCGGGGAAAAGCTCTCCCTCGTTTCCGGTATTGTCCACAATAAGGGCAGCGTGGCGGCCCGTTCCGGTCTCGGCGCGGTCATGGGTTCCAAGAAGCTTAAGGCCGTGGCTGTCCGCGGCTCGATGAAGGTCCCGATAGCCGATGAAGCCTGGACTAAAAAGATGCGGAAAGAGTACATCGACCGCATGGGCGGCGACCTCAATAACATGCAGCTTTTCGGCACCACGTTCACGACCCTGCCAAGCATCCAGTCCGGGGACGCCCCGGTCAAGAACTACAAGGGCGTCGGCGTGCGCGATTTTCCCACCATGGAAAACCTGGGCGGCGACGCCCTGAACGAGCGCAAGTGGAAACGCAACGCCTGCTACCAGTGCCCGGTCGGCTGCGAAGCAGTTCTGAAAGAGGGGACGGGTGAATACAAGTACATCGCCGGAACGTTCCGGCCGGAATACGAGACTATCGCCATGCTGGGGAGCAACTGCCTTAATGACAACCTGGAATCCGTCATCAAGGCCAACGATGTCTGTAACCGGCACGGCATCGATACGATCTCCATGGGTTCCATTATTTCCTTCGCCATGGAATGCTGGGAAAAAGGCATTCTCACCAAAGAGGACACCGACGGCCTCGACCTCACCTGGGGGAACCACCAGACCGTGGTCGAGCTTTGCGACCGCATCGCCCGGCGGCAAGGCTTCGGGGATATACTTGCGGACGGCGTGAAGATAGCGTCGGAGAAGATCGGTAAGGGATCAGAGCAGTACGCCATGCACGTACAGGGCCAGGAGATACCCGGTCACAATCCCATCGCCACTCCCGGCCAGGGCACGACGTATCTTTCCAATGCCACCCCGGCCCGTCATACCCAGGGTTCTGAAGCCCACCAGCCCGCGGGTCTGCTGCCCGAGTTTGACCGCTCGGACCCGGAATCGTACGCGGTGGCCTACCGCCTCGGGAGTTGCTTCCAGCATATCCTGTTCACCACCGGCATGTGCCTTTTCGTGAACATGGTGCTGCCGAACGTCCAGGCCATAACCGACTTCATGAAGTCAGTCACCGGCTGGGACGTGACGACCGAAGAACTGGTAGAGACCGGAGAACGCATAGCCGCCATGAGGCAAGCTTTCAATATCCGGGAGGGGCTGCTGCAGGACCAGAGGACAATCTCCGGCAGGTTGTACGGGGACCCGCCGCATGACGCCGGGCCGCTCACCGGCGTGAAGCTGGACGTCCACCGGAATGTCCGCGAATACCTGAAACTGATGAAATGGGACACCGAGACCGGCATCCCGGCCAGGGAACGCCTGGTCGAACTCGGGCTTGGCGATGTCGCTGAAGTGATCTACAAATAATCTACAAATTCTAGGAGGAATCGTATGAGCCTGCAAGGTAAAATTGCCTTTGTGACCGGGGCCGCCAGCAAGCGCGGCATGGGGAGGGCCATCGCGCTGCGGCTGGCCAAAGAAGGCGCCGATGTCATCATCGCGGACAAGTTCGCCGCGCCGAAAAGCAAGTTCCCCGGAGACGAGACCTGGGGCGGCCTCGATGAAGAGGTCGGGGAAATCCAGAAACTCGGCCGCAAGGGAATGGCCGTGGTCGTGGATATCAACGACGGCAAGGACGTCGACGACGCCTATGCCCGTATCAAGAAGGAATTCGGCAAGCTGGACATCTTCGTCCACTGCGCGGCCATCCGCGGACCGGTCGGCCTGCCCCTCGTGGACCATACCGAGGAGCACTGGCGCTCGGTCATGGATGTCAACGTTATCGGTTCGTTCCTGGTCTGCCGCGGCGCGGCTAAGATGATGATCGAGCAGGGAAAGGGCGGCAGGATAGTCGTCTTCGCTTCCGGCGCAGGCACGCATGGCGTACCCGGCAGTTCCGCCTACTGCGCTTCCAAGTATGCCACCGTGGGACTCATCAAGACGCTGGCCCTGGAACTCGGCAAGTATAGCATCAACGTCAATGGCATCAATCCCGGCGCTATCATCACCAACCTCAGGGATGACACTTTTGATCGCATGGCGCAGGCGCAGGGGAGGACCTGGTCCGAGGTCCAGCAGGAGGACTACAAGAAGATCAGCGCCAACATCCCGCTCGGCCGGCTGGGAGACGTCAAGGAAATCGCGGACATGGTCCACTTCCTCATCAGCGACCAGTCCACCTATATCACCGGCGAGACCATCGGCGTTAACGGCGGCATGTACTAATTCTTCCGGAGGCCTTGCCATGGATGCCATCCGTACATTTGCGGAACTGTTTACTACCGTCAAGTTCGAAGACCTGCCCGAGGCCGCCGTCCTGGCGGCCCGGCAGGAAGTCTTGGACAGCCTGGCCACCGCCGTTGGCGGATCGCAGGCCGCAGGCGTCCCGGCCCTCGTGGAACTGACGCGGGAATGGGGCGGCGCTGAACAGAGCACCGTCGTCGGCAGCAGCCTGAAGTGCCCGGCCCCAAACGCCGCCCGCGCCAACGCCATGATGACCCACGCCCTCGATTACGATGACGGCCACCAGGGAGCGCAGGTGCACATCGGCTGCGTGGCCGTGCCGACGGCCTTCGCCGTGGCGGAGCGCCAGGGCGGCATCAATGGGCGGGAATTCGTTACCGCGCTGGCATTGGGGCAGGACTTCCTGTGCCGTCTCGGTCTGGCGAGCCGTCCGCACGGCAGCCTCATCAAGTCCGGCTGGCATCCCACCCCGCTGTGTGGCTACTTCGGCGCGGCGGCCATTGCCGGGCGGCTGCTGAAGCTGGACGCGGACAGGATGGTCAACGCCCTCGGCATCGCCTATCACCAGTGCGCCGGAAACTCCCAGGCCGTGGATGACGGGGCCATGACCAAGCGTCTCGGCCCCGGTCTCGCGGCGGCCGGGGGCGTCACCGCCGCCCTCATGGCGGAACGCGGCATCACCGGTGCCCATAACGTCCTGGAAGGCGGTTATGGTTTCTTCAACCAGTACCATGGCGGCGATTATGACATCGGTATCCTCACCGGCGACCTCGGCAAGAGGTTCGAGGGCGCATCCATCGGGGACAAGCCGTACCCGTGCTGCGGGTTCTCCCATGCCTTTATCGACGCCGTCTTCGCCCTCGTGGCGAAACACGGGTTCAAGCCCGATGACGTGCAGGAGGTCCACGCCTGGTGCGGCGACCAGTCCTTCGAAATATCCAATCCGCTGGAGGTCAAGCGTGCCCCGCGCAACACCATCGATTCCCAGTTCAGCCTCCCGTGGGCGGTCTCAACTGCTTTGGTCAAGGGACGGGTAACGGTGAATGATTTCACCGTGGAAGCCATCAGGGATAAGGCCGTCCTGGCGACGGCAGCCCGCTTCACCGTTGAGCATGACCCTTCAATGACGCGCCACGGTGTCGGACCAGCGAAACTACGGATCGCCCTGAAAGACGGGTCTTCCTATATCGAGGAAGTACAGCATTGCCTGGGCAGTCCCGAACGCCCGATGACGTTTGATGACATCGCCGCCAAGTTCCGCGGCTGCGCCCCGAGCTTCGTGAAGCCGCTCTCCGGGGAAACGGTGGAGAAGACCATCGAGGACGTCAGCCGGCTGGAAACGCTGGAAGATGCTACGGCGGTGATACGGCGGTTGGGATAGGGACGAATCCCTCACCTCTCCCTAAGGGAGACGACGGAAGGGTTGGCCCTTACTGACCCGCGGCAGGTTCTTCAGCGCTTCGATGCAGAGGGGTTTCGTGAGGAGATGATTGTCCGCTCATCCAGGCACGTCGAAGGATGAGCGTTTTTGACTCTCTGCTTTCCCTCCCTTCGTTTGACAACGCCGGAAATGCAGATGTATAGTTTACCTGAAAGGTCGATCCGGTAATGGTCGTCTTTCACTGGTGCCATGAAGAACTCCGAACACACGTCTCTTGCTCACGAGGCTCGCTTCCTGAGTGAAATCGAGTCCAAGGAAATCCTCAAGCAGGCCGGACTTACCGTAACGCAGCCGAAGCTCGTTCACGCCTCCGCTGAAGCTGTCACCATCGCCCGGGAAATCGGGTACCCCGTCGTTCTCAAGATCGTTTCCCGGGACATCGTGCATAAAAGCGATGCCGGCGGCGTGGCTACCGGCTTGACCGGTCCGGAATCCCTGCAAAAAGCCTACGACTCGATGATGGAATCCATCCGCCGGGCTTTTCCGGATGCCCGGGTGGAGGGCGTGTCCGTCCAGCCTCAGGCGCCGGCCGGCCTCGAGGTCATCATCGGCATGACGCGCGATCCCCAGTTCGGTCCGGCCATCATGTTCGGGCTGGGCGGCGTCTGGGTGGAACTACTGACCGACGTTTCCATCCGCATTGCGCCCCTTGCCCGTGAGGACGCCGCCGAGATGGTCCGCGAGATCAAGGGCTACAAACTGCTCCAGGGATACCGGGGCAACCCCAAAGTGGACACGGATACCCTGGAAGACTGGCTGTTGAAAATATCCGACCTGGCCGTGAACAATCCCCGCATCAAAGAACTGGACATCAACCCGGTTTTTGCTTTTCCGCAAGGGGCTGTCGCCGTGGATGCCAGGATACTGCTCGAAGACTGACCGAAGCTGCCAAGCATTGACAATAGATTAGTGGTTTTCACCGCATCGACGACCTGATCGATCGCCCCCGTCATCAGTGTCGTCATCAACGGTACAGGGGGTATATATGTCTGATAGTCCCGGCCGAACGCTCGAGTCCCTCTTCTATCCGCGCAGTCTCGCCGTTATCGGCGCATCAAACACGCCGGGAAAGCTCGGGTATAACGTCTTCAAAAACCTCGCCAGCCACGATTTTCCCGGCCGGCTCTACCCGGTCAACCCCGGTTTCGATGAAGTGCAGGGTGTAAAAGCATTCAAGTCCGTTGGTGAGATCGATGGTGACGTCGATGCCGCCATCGTCATCGTCCCGGCCAAGAATACGCCCGGGGTCATCCGGCAGTGCTGCGAGAAAGGGGTGCGGTTCATCGTCAACGAGGCGGCCGGTTACGCCGAGATCGGGCAGGAGGGCGCCGCCATTGAGGCGGAAATCCTCAGTGTCCTGAAGAGTTCCGGCGCCCGGATGGTCGGCCCGAACTGCTCCGGCCTTATCAACACCCACCACAACATGGTGCAGTCGCTCGGGGTGGTCGGGAAGCTCAGGAAGGGCAATATCGGCCTCATCGCCCAGGCCGGCGTCTATGCGGCGGGGTTGCTCTGGGGGTTCAGCCGGACGATGCACTTCGGTATCATTGCCACGGTCGGCAACAAGCTGGACATCAACGAGACAGACATCCTGGAGTACCTGGGTACCGATGACAACATCAAGGTCATCGCCATGTACCTGGAGGACATCAAGGCCGGGAGGCGGTTCATCGATGTCGCCCGAAAAATAACGAAGACCAAGCCGATCATCGTTCTCAAAGGCGGCCGTACCGACATCGGCAGGAAAATGGCCGCTTCCCACACGGCCTCCATCGCCGGTAACGCCGCCATCTATAACGCCGTCTTCGCCCAGAGCCGTATCCTTCAGTCGGCGAGCTACCGGGACATGTTCAACCTGACCAAGGCATTCTCCAAGCAGCCCGTCCCCAGGGGGCCCGGCGTGCTCATCATCACGTATACCGGCGCCATGGGCGTAACGAGCACCGATACCTGCTACGAAAAGGGGCTGCGCCTGGCGAAGTTATCTGACGCCTCCATCGCGCGTCTCAACGAGGTCATCCCGCCCTATGTCACCGCCAAGAACCCGGTCGACCTTACGTTCGACCAGACGCCCGAACAGGTGGCGGACATCATCAGCACCTGCGTGAAGGATGAGGACGTTCACTCGATTGTCATCGTCATCCAGGCGGAACTGACGGCAAAGTACGTGGACTGTATCAGCAGGCTCGACCTGCGCGGCAAGCCTCTCATGATCAGCATTCCCGCCCGTAACTTCACCATCGATTCCGTCATCAAGATGGAAGAGTTGAGCTTCCCCGTCTATGACGCCCCGGAGACGGCGGTGAACGTGCTCAGCCGCATGTACTGGTTCTACCGCCGGAACCACCCCGAAAGCGAGCAATAACGAAGGCGCCCCGATTACCGGGGCGCCTCATACCGTGGCAGCTTGCTAATCCGCGCGTCCTTGGACAGGCTCAGGACGAGCGGTAGGCTTCATTTTCCACCTATTTGTCCAGTTCCTTGTAGAAGTCGTGCTTGCCATGGGCGGCGTCCTTGACGCCCTGGTCGCGGCGTTCCTTGAAGAAGTTGAACTCGTCGGCCTCGAAGCTCATGTTCGTCGTCATGGTGTGCATGATGTAGGAATGGGTGAGCCCTTTGGTGATGCCCAGTTCATCGTAGAGATAGTGACGGGAGACCTTGCCGAGCGCGATACCGTCCCGCGGCAGCTTGGCCAGACCGGAAGCTATTCTCTCCACTTCCTCTTCCAGCTTGTCCGCCGGGTAGGCCTTGTTAATCATGCCGACTTTTTCAGCCTCGATGCCGGTGATCATCTTGCCGGTGATGCAGAGTTCCAGGGACCTGGTAAGGCCGCAGCGGTAGACCATCATCGGTTCCATGGTCAGTCCGCCCAGTCCGAGGCGTTCTTCGACGTGTCCGAGCTTGCAGTCCTCGGAAGCGTAGAGCAGGTCCGCGTTGAGGAAGAAGTTCAGGCCGGCGCCGAGCAGGTGGCCGTGCGCCTGGACGACGGTCAGTTTCCGGCAGAGCAGCAGCCGCTGGCACTGTTCCCAGAACGTCTTGCGGTCGAACTGTATGCGCACGCGTTGACTTGGCTTCTTGCCTTTTTCGCCGGACTTGGGTTCTTTCCAGCCGTAGACGAAACCAGCGGACGTGAGGTCGGCCCCGGCGCAGAGGGAGCGGCCGGCGCCCTTGAAAATGACGACCTTGACGTCATCATCATCGTTGGCTTCCTGGATGGCGGCGTCGATGTCATTGTTCAGGAGCGGGTGCATGGCGTTGAGGGTCTTGGGCCGGTTGAGAGTGATGCGGGCGATGTAGTTGCTCTTCTCATAGATAAGGTTCTCGTAGGGCATGGGAACATACTCCTTTATATTTACGGGTAAGAGAGGATACTTTATTGTAAGCCTTTTCAGCAGCGCCTGACAAATACGCAAACAAGCCGGACGGTCGCTGTTTTTTGGTTGAATGCGAACTCGAATATGCCGAACCAAACCTCTCCTGAGCCTGCAGCATAGAGGATTGACCAGGTCATCATTAGCCATCCGCAATCCGGTTATGCTAAGATAGAGCGAGGCACAATTTGGGCAAGGTTCTTTCCCTCAAGGAGATGGTCGCCCGTCACATTCACCCGGGCGACGCATTACACCTGGCCGGCGGGATCGGCTGCCCCTCTGTGACTATCTGCGAACTCATCCGGCAATTCGATGGCAAGGGCCCCGGCTTCACCATCATCCAGAGCACTATCACCGGGTATTCCCTCAACCTCGTTTCCCGTAAGCTTGCGCGGAAGCTGATTTTCGCTGCCGCTGCCGATATCTCCACATCCGGCCGGCCTTCCCGCATCATCCAGCAGGCATGGGCGGACAAGGGCATCGAGACGGAGAACTGGTCGCTATGTTCGCTCCAGCAGCGGCTCATGGCCGGAGCGCTGGGCATCGGGTTTATTCCCACCCGCTCGGTTAGCGGCAGCAGCATTACCGGCAATGCCGGGTTCGGGCAGGTTGCCGATCCCTTTACCGGAGAGCAGACCGGCGTTCTCAAGGCGCTGAGACCGGATGTCAGCATCGTCCATGCCGTTGCCGCTGACGAATACGGCAACACGATCACGGCGGTGCCGTACGGCGAAGACCTGTGGGGACCGCTCGCCGCCCGGAGCGTCCTGGTCACCGTGGAGAAGATCGTCCCCGCCGATGTCATCAAGCAGCACGCGGCCCTCGTGAAAATTCCCGGTCACGTCGTGACCGCCGTTTGCGAGGCTCCGTACGGCCTGCACCCGTTCTCCCTGGCAAACCCCGGCGTGACCGGTATCCAGGACTACGAGACGGACACCGATTTCCTGATCGGGCTGCACAATGCCTTCGCCGATGAAGAAAAGCTCGATGCCTGGGTCCGCGAATGGGTGCTGGACTGCCCCGACCACCGGGCGTATTTGAACAGACTCGGAGAAGCCAGGCTGAAGGGCTTGCATTATAAAGGACCTCCTGCGAAGGCTGAACCGGCCACGACTCGCAATGATAGTGAACCGTGGACTGCTGAGGAAGCGATACTCGTAGCTGCAGCGCGGGAGATCATTGCCAGTGTAAAACGTTCCGATTGCCGCACCATACTGGTTGGAGCCGGCAATCGCGCCCCGGCGGTACTGCTGGCCTATCATGTCCTGAGAGAACAGGGACACCGCCTCGATATCGTCACCGGCAACGGCCAGTACGGCTACGAACCCATGCCCGGCGCGCTGGGAACGCAGAGCATCGCCACGGCTTACGGTTCATCGATGCTGACGGATACGGTCACGGCGCTCGGCATCATCGTCGGGGGGGCCGACAACCATACGCTCAGCGTTCTCGGCGCCGGGCAGATTGATAAGTACGGTAACACCAACTCCACGCTGGCGTCCAACGGGAAGTTTTTAGTCGGTTCCGGCGGCGCCAACGATTCCGTCAATGCCCGCGAGGTGATCTTCATCATCAACCAGGGCCGGGACAAGTTCGCGGCGGAACTGCCGTTCATCACTTCTCCGGGGACCAATGTAAGGACGGTTATTTCAAATCTGGGGGTGTGGCGCAAGGAGCCGGGCAGGGCGGAACTGGTGCTTGCCGGGTGTTTACCGGACCGGGAACTGCCGGGGTTGGATGAGAGGTTGGCGAGGATACAGGAGAATACCGGGTGGGAAGCGTCATTAAGCGGAGAGGTTGAGGATATTTTGCCGCCAACTTTAGAAGAGATAAGATTACTACGAAAGTTGACATAAACAAAAAAATCACAAACATCAGTGGTTACGAGGAACTAATAGGTTGGCAAATAGTAGTCTTACTAATGACTTTCCAGTTGAACCCTATGAACGTGTTGCTGGAGTAATGAGAGAAAAGGGGGATACTCACCCACTTGAAAGAAGGGCATTTGGCATTGGCTGGAACGGCGTCAAATGGCGCTATCGAGCAATGACTGAATGTGATTCAGAATTCAGGAAATCGATAGAGTCTTACGGTCCTGCACCGATAATTGAAGAACGATATAAACAAGAAAAATCCCTCTATGATTTTTTCACGAATTTAGTGTCAACCTTAGAGAACTTGTTTTTTTCTTTATATTGTATAGCTTCAACAATTAAGTCGAACGAATTTCCAATATCTGATGTAAAGTCACTCAGGCTTATTTTTCCAGAATCTGTAGAAAGTCGCTTTAAACAAAATTTTCCCAGCGATAAAGTTACTGATGCTATGAGTGCAGTAATTAGTGACGCTCAATACATACAAACTAAGGATTTTCGCGATTTTCTTTGTCATAGAGGCCCGCTTCCTCGTGCACATAATGTAGGCGGTGATGATGATGGTAAGACACATTTACCCAGTAACCCTAAAGATCCAATATCAACGTGGTTAACTGACTTCGAATTAAGTGTAAGTGTGACTTATGACAAACATGAATGGTTGCGAAATTCTGTTAATCTACTATTTGAAGCTAGTTATGACTTTGTTGGGAAACATTTATAGGGATTGATTTGGAATTAGTTTGTTTATAACAATCAGTTTGATAAGGAGTTATCATGACCGGACCACTGGAAGGAATCAGAGTTAGATCGGAAGAGCGTCGTGTAGGGAAAGAGTGTAGGATAGGGTGTAG
>CAZQQL010000059.1:0-19682 GCA_964595455.1 uncultured Dehalococcoidaceae bacterium | reverse complement strand
GCAGGTGATGCGGCAGGGTGTATCCGTCCAGATCATGTGGAATTCCTGGCCGCCGTCTTTCTTCGGGTAAGTGTATTCGATGAACTGGTCGTCGACCGGTTCTTCGATGCCGCCGTTGCCCCAGAAAGTCAAAGGCGGTCGCAGGATGGCTTCCTGGATGAACGTCTTGGGAACGAGCTGCTTGCCCCAGGCGCGGATGGTGGTCTGTACCGGTTTGGTCAACCGCTCGGAAAGCGAGGGGTTGAAGAAACGGGTGCTCTTGAGTCCCTCGGCGCGCGGCATGCCGCCGTAGGTGATCTGGGTCTGGTGGATGCCGGGTCCGCCGAGGCCCTGCATGCCGAGCAGGATGCATTCGAGTCGGGCGGGTTCATGGGAGAACGGGCCGCGGGCCATCGAACCGCCGAAATAGTGGGCGTAGGAGGTCGTCTTTTTGGCGATCTCACGCGCGAAGGCTTTGATGGTCCATTCCGGGACACCGCACTTGGGCGAAGCCCAAGCCGGGGTCTTGGGGATACCGTCTTCCTTGCCCATGACATAGGCTTCGACTTTGTCCATGCCGACGGCATGGGTCTTGACGTAGTCCTTCTTCCAGGTGCCTTCTTTTATCCATGTGTAGATGATGGCCAGTTGGAGGGCGGCATCTGTGTTGGGCAGAACGGGTATCCATTTATCAGCGTGCACTGCAGCGCCATAGTTCAGGTCCGGGCAAACATAAATCTGTTTTATGCCTACCTCGCTCCAGAAGAAGCAGAGGCGTGTGGCGGACTGGCCGACGAAGCCCCACGGTGTGGTCTCGGGGTCGCAGCCCCAGAACAGCACCATGTCGCAGTTCTCGGTCATGTCCTTGATAACGTTGTCTGACGGGTCCATCATGCCGACGAGGCCCTGGCCCCAGACGTGCTTGGAACCCCAGTACCAGCCTTCCCAGCTATCCGGGTTGCGGACCTGCTGGGTGAAGCCGCCCATCTTATCGAGCAGCCGGCCCTGCTGGCCGTGGCAGGTATTGATGGTTTTGCATTCGCCATGTCCGTCGCCCTGGACGAGGATGCCGAGAGGACCGTATTCCTTGTGGATCCTCTTTACCTCGGAAGCCACCAGTTCCGCAGCTTCTTCCCAGGAAATCCTGACGTATTTACTCTTGCCGCGGTTCTGCGGATTGCGGTTGCCCTTCGGGTCCCAGTCAACGCGCTTCAAGGGGTACTTGATGCGGTTCGGGGAAAATGTCCTCTTCTTATAGGCTAGTGAGAACGGGGAGGGCATGGCTTTGAACAGGGGTTTGTATTCCTTGCCGTCCCGCTTCATGGTCCATGGGCGGAACGATTCCCGGTCGTACTTCCAGTCGTACTTGAACGGCCGGATACGTACCACTTTGCCGTCTTTGACGTCAACGGCGCATTCACCACCGCCCCCGAGCAGCCCGCCGAGAGCGAGGTTCTTGATTACCGTCTTGTCTGGCTTTACATCAACTTTTTTACCGTCAGACATACAGTCACTCTCCTTCCAAGACTTAGTCTGTTGATTGGATGTATTCGCTTTACGCTTTACATGGGACTTTCCGTCCCGGTTTTTGTGGGAATATGGGGCGCAACAATTCCGGTACAGACCCGGCGGACGGCCCCCTTCCCGTATCGTCCGGCCCCAGCATCAGCCGGGGTTTCAGGTCTGTTTTCTGAATGCGTAGAGAGAAGCCTGGAGTGAGTGGGAACAGGTAGGCCATTCTTACGCAATACCTCCCTTAATCTACATGAGAGATTTGATTGTTGTCAAGTTCGTTCTGAAATCACAGAGGGATATTTTGCAGGATTTCAGGGATTGCGAAGAAAAAACCATTTTCCAATTTATAACTCTGTTATGCCGGTAATGCGGTTATTTATGTTTTGTTTATATCTCTTGTGATAGGTTACTAAGGTACCGGCCCCGCACCCTGACATATGTCAACGCGGCGCCGGCCGGTAACCTTCGCCGGGAAGTGACGGTGAAGAGGAGGATAGGTCAATGGACTACAAATTCCCGGTAATCAAGGCGGATTCAGACCGGATCTGGCGCAAGTACTGTGGATTTCTTGACCTGAACCTGGATGAATTCATGTCCGTCCAGGATGCCTTGATGATGCAGCAATTGAAGATGCTCGGCGGGTCAGACCTTGGCCGGCGCCTTCTCTGCGGGACGGTACCCTCCAGTACGGCGGAATATCGTGAGACTATCCGCCTCACTACGTATGATGATTACCTTTCTGACCTTGACAGGAATATAGAAGTCACCCTTCCGGAAAAACCATATATCTGGGCAAGTACGTTCGGCAATGGCGGCAGCTCCCGTAAAGTCCCCTATACCCAGGAAGCCTACGAGCGCGCCCTGGATAACCTCATGGCGATCTTTATTCTCTCCTGCTCCAGGAAACGCGGCCGGAGCAGCCTGGCTGAAGGTGACAGGGTCCTTTATAATGTTGCTCCGGCGCCGTACCTCTCCGGTATCCTCGCCGCCGGGGCCAGCCGTTCCTTTGACCTGCGCCCGGTCATGCCTCCGGACCTGCATGACGGCATGGACTTTCGGGATAAGATAACTAAAGGCTATGAAACGTCCCTGAGGACCGGCGTTGATATCATGATTGCCATGACCAGCGTGCTGGTTAAGACGGCCAATGAGTTCAACAACATGTCCACCGCAAAAAAGGGGACCATGAGGCACTTTAAACATCCCGCCCAGGCCTACCGCGTACTCAAAGCATATCTTACCGCCAAGCTGGAAAACCGCCCGGTCCTTCCCAAGGACCTCTGGCCCATCAAGTCGTTGATTGGCTGGGGCATCGATACCAATATTTACCGTGAACACATCAATCGTTTCTGGGGCGCCTATCCCTATGAATTCCACGCCTGTACTGAAGCCGGCATCATGGCCGTTCAGAGCTGGACCAGGAACGGGCTGACCCTGATTCCTCAATCTAATTACTTTGAATTCATCCCCGAGTCCGAATGGCTCAAGTGCCGCCGGAACGTTTTTTATGAACCCCGTACCGTCTTGCTGCCGGAAGTGAAGCCGGGAGAACGGTACGAAATGGTTATTTCGAGCCTCTACGGCATGCCGTTTGTCAGATACCGTCTCGGCCATCTGATACGGGTAACGGCCATGGAGGACCTGGAGGCCGGCATCAGGCTCCCGCAGATCGTCTTCGAAGCCAGGGCGGATGACCTCATCGATATCGCCGGGTTTACCCGCATCAGTGAGAAAACGGTCACCCAGGCCATTGCAAACTCCAACCTGGAATACGAGGACTGGACCATTCGCAAAGAGATCTGCAATGGAAAACCCGTGCTTCATATCTATATGGAAACGAATTGCCCCGCTGATGATACGGAACTGGCTGCAATGCTGCACCGCGAGCTTATCAAGACCGATCCCGGTTACCATGACCTGGTGCAATTAATGGAGATACATCCTCTTGAACTGACAAGGCTCGTACCTGGCTCCTTTTCCCGCTATTACGAAGAAAAACAGCAGCAGGGGCTGGCGCTCGGCCTTTCAAAACCGCCGCGGGTCAACGCGCCTGATGCCGTTATCAGGGAATTGACCAGTCTGGTACCGGTACTGCAGCCATAAGACCTGAAGAGGAAAAGCTGAAGACGTGACGCAGTTCTATTTGATCATCCCTGTCATAGAAGTAGCATTTTGCATAGGCCTTCTGGTCGTCCTTATGACAAGCGGAAAACGTCATATCGCCAGGCGGCCGTTTGCCATGTTCCTCGTGCTCACGGCCTTCTGGGGGGCATTCGTCTTCATGATGCGGTTAGCGCCCTCCAATGAAGCCGCTCTCCTCTGGGAAAAACTTATTTTCGGAGCTATTCTGACTTCTTCTCTGCTGTTTTTCCGTTTCTCCGTTTCATTGAGCGCTGCTCGGGTCGGCCTGAAGGTTATGGTTCCGCTCTACACCCTGTATTTCCTCGTCATCGGGCTCATTCCCACGGACCTTATCGTAAAAGGCATGCAGACCATGTGGTACGGTAAAGCGCCGGTGATCGGGCCGTTATTCCCGTTTTTCGTTCTCGGCGCTTATGCTCCGCTGGTGTTGAGCACCATTCTCCTGGTAAAGCTCTACCGGTCGCGTAATGTGGACGAGCGCAACCGTGCGCAATACATCCTCGTCGGTATGCTGGCCATGTTCATCGGCGCCACCACGGACTACCTGCCGTCCATCGGCCTGAACCTGTATCCGCTCGGCATCATCGGTAACATCCTCTTCTGCGTTATCGCCACCGCCGGGATGCTCAAGCACAACCTTCTTGAGATGCGGGTCATGGCGCGTAAAGGTCTCTCTTATGCTCTGACCGGCATTGTTATTTTCGGTACTTTCGGCTGCCTCATTTATGTGCTGAGTCACCTTTTCCGGGACTTTATGAGTCCCATTTCGTTGACCGTAACCATCGTGGCGACGTTCATCGCCGCCACTGCATTTCATCCGGTGCTCGCTCAATTCCAGCAGACCGTCGACCGCTGGTTTTTCCGGCAACGGTACGAACATATCCAGATCCTTAAACGTTTTACGGAAAAAACCAAGGGCGACCTGAACCTGGAAGGTCTTTCCGGCTCCCTGGTCACCGCCGCCGCGGCCGCTATGGACAGCCGTGGGGTCTATCTGCTCCTGCCGGAGTCTCCCTCGGGCGACTACACCATGTTCATCCATGCCGGGCAGGAACCTGCTTCCGATCTCAGTTTCCCGTTCGGCGGCGCCCTGGTGACGACCATGCAGCAGCAGGGCATCATCGATTCCACAGACATGGAAACGATTCCGTCCCTCCTGGCTTTGACCGGTAGCGAGCAGAACATGATACGCCAGAACGGCATCGAACTCATGGTGCCGCTCCGTAATGAAAGAGAACTCGTCGGTATCCTGTTCATGACCGATAAGCTGTCCCGTGAGCTGTACACCCTGGAAGAACGGCGCTTGCTGATGAAGGCGGCTTCAGACGTAGCGGCCAACATGCGTAACGCCAGCCGCTATGAAAACCTGAAGCAGGACCACAACAAAATGGAAAGGGTGATCGATGGCATCATCCACGCCATGACGCTCGTGGTGGAAACCCGTGATCCCTACACGGCCGGGCACCAGCGCCGTGTTGCTGAACTCGCCCGCCGCATCGCCAGTGAAATGGGATTGAGCGCCTGGCAGCAGTCCGGCATTTACATCAGCGGTCTGCTGCATGATGTGGGTAAGATAGCGGTTCCTTCAGAGATTCTCAGCAAGCCGGGCAAGATAAGCCAGTACGAGTTCAGTATCATCAAGAACCACAGCCAGGTGGGCTATGATATTTTGCGCAGGATAGATTTTTCCTGGCCGGTAGCCAAAGCGGTCCTTCAGCACCATGAACGGCTGGACGGCTCGGGGTATCCGGAAGGGCTTTCCGGCGACCAGATCATCCTGGAAGCCCGTATCCTCGGCGTCGCGGACGTTGTCGAGGCTATGTCCTCTCACCGTCCGTACCGCCCGGCGCTCGGCCTGGGCGCCGCCCTGGAAGAGATCATCAAGGGTATGGGTAAGCTGTACGACCCGGTGGTCGCCAGGGCCTGTCTCTCCATGCTGGAGAAGAATGAAATGGAATTCGACCGCATCATGGAAGCGGCCGCCAGCAATGATTTCACTCTCGAACTGGTCTAGGTACCGTTCGGGGTTTCAAGAGGTTTCACAGGAGGTAAAGATGAAAAGAAGGATTGCGGTATTCAGCCTGGTCCTGGTCGTGGCCCTGCTGGCTGTCCTGCCTGGTACCGCGCTGGCCGGGAAAGCTCCTTTTTCGGCGGCTGGCGTGATCACCGGTATCGAACAGACCGTCGTCGGCGAGAACGCTTTCCCGCTGGGCAACAGCGGCAAGTGGCTCGTGAGAGACCGGGACATTTACGGGTCTCTTGAAGGCGATATCCAGGACGACTTCACCCTGACCTACGGTGGTATCTTCAGTATCCAGACACAGGCAGGTTGCCTGGCCGGAACGATGACTGCGGGCAGCCGCACGTTCTTTGTCGTCGGCACCATCGCCCCCTATCAACCGGTCCCGACGGAATACGGCGATTTGCCGAGGCTCGATATCTCCGGGTACTGGACGGAAAAATCAGCCCGGCAGTTCGGCCGTTACCACGGCCGGCAGACGGGGATGTTCTCAGCCTGGCTCATCTTCGTACCGGATGAACAGGGGCATGTGGTTCAGATTGTCGCTTCATCCTTTGAGATGAACGGCCGTTAACCGTAACGTAAATAAAACACGGCGCGCCGCCGGTTGAATGCCGGCGGCGCCGGTCCATTACTCAGCAGCCGGTAACTGCATGGTGATGCCTGGTTGGCGTTCCAGGTAAGACCTGGTGTACATCTGAGGATAAGAGTAAATGACCTGTACCCTGGGATGCTCTCGGCAGAACAGGAATACCCCTATGACGTGCGGCTTGGTCCCGAACGGCCCGATGACCATGTTATACCGGTCTTTTGTTTCTTCATAGATGCCTTCGAGTATGGTCCTGACACCCGGAGGATCGTCCGCCGGCACGTCCCTGAGTTCTACATTTTGCCTTGAGAGCAGGTCCTCATTGTTTTGCCGGGCGTAGTCCAGATATTCCGGGTTCCCGGCCCGCGGCGGATTGGTAATGAGCGCTATCGTCCTGCCGGGGTTGAACTGCTTCCAGATAGATAGCGCCCGCTCCGGCTCGAAGCCGAGGAACAGCACGAGGAGGTTCTCTTTCTCCATGGAAGGACTTCCGAAATAATGCGGGATCGTCGTTATCTGTTCGATGCCCCTCGTCAGCCGGGACGGGAGATACTGCTGGGTCGTGTGGAGCAGACGAGGCATCGGCATCCCCTGTTCCACCACGAGGTAATGCATAAGCTCCAGCAGGTATATCTTGGTGAAGCTGCTGATATCGATGGTGATGTAAGGCCCACCCCGGGAATTGAGCTTGCACTGCTTGAGGATCTCCGCCATCTGCTGTATCCCGTCCACGGGGTTCTCCCGCTGGCATGCAACGGTAAAAATCCCCTCTATCGTCTTTCTTTGCAGCGTCGCCTGCAGCTTCTGCATATTCTCTTCCGTTTCCTGGGGGTAATGAGGGTCTTCGATATTGAATATGACGCTGTACCTGGTGGAAAAATACGGCCCCATGAGGCGGGAGGATGAAAGGCAGCGCTCCTCAAATCCGGCCGCGCAGACAAAAAGGTCGTCATGACCGCGGGTATTCATGCGAACCAGGGAAGTCAACTGAACAGGTTGTGAAATCTGGTCCATTTATGCCTCCTCAAGCCGTAAACCCGAAGGGCTTATTCAGCACCAATATATAGGTATGGATTGGCGTTGTCAAACAAAAAATGGGAGTTAGCCATATTGCGTATTTACTAAAATCAGGCTATTATGATAGTCACCTGTCATATATGATGTTAGTATTGCGCGGGAACTATGGTATACTGAGGTTGAGACAGGTAATTATATGTTCGAGGAACCAAAGTGAAATCAAGCTGGAAGCGTAATAGTTTCATTTATATTATCATCCTTCTGGCCGTGGTCGTGTTCGTGACCATGTTTATGAACAACCCCGCCGATCCAACAGAAGTACCCCTCAGCGAAGTCATCGCCATGTCCCAGAGGGGTGAGATAAAAGAGATTGAAATCGAAGACCCCCTGCTGACCATCACGCTGACCAGCGATGAGGTCATTCAGTCTTACAAGGAAGTCGGGGTTACCCTTTCAGAGTATGAAGGCATGAACTTAACGGGAGTTAAATATCGTGTCGTCGGCAACAGTGGTTTCAACTGGGGTAACCTGCTCATCAACCTGCTGCCGCTTCTGTTTATCGGCTTCCTGCTCTTCTTCCTGTTCCGCCAGGCTCGCGGCGCCAACAACCAGGCCATGAGCTTCGGGCGCAGCCGGGCGCGGCTGTTCCCGGCCAACCGGCCCACGGTCACCTTTGCAGATGTCGCCGGAGCGGATGAAGCCAAGCAGGATATGCAGGAAGTTGTGGATTTCCTCAAGGCCAAGGACAGGTTCCAGGCGCTCGGCGCGCGTATCCCCAAAGGCGTGCTGCTCGTAGGCCCCCCCGGAACCGGCAAGACCCTGCTCGCCAGGGCGGTCGCCGGAGAAGCTGAAGTCCCGTTCTTCTCCATCAGCGGCTCGGAATTCGTAGAGATGTTCGTCGGCGTGGGCGCGTCCCGCGTCCGTGACCTCTTCGACCAGGCCAAGCGGAACACTCCTTGCATCGTATTTATCGATGAAATCGACGCTGTCGGCCGCCAGAGGGGCGCCGGCCTGGGCGGCAGCCATGACGAACGCGAACAGACCCTGAACCAGATCCTCGTCGAAATGGATGGGTTCGATACCAATACCAACGTCATCATCATCGCCGCTACCAACCGGCCTGATATTCTCGACCCGGCCCTGCTCCGTCCGGGACGGTTCGACCGCCGTGTCATCATGGACTCGCCGGATATCACCGGCCGGCTTGGTATCCTCAAGGTCCATACCAAGGGCAAACCCCTGGCTAAAGACCTCAACCTTGAGAACATCGCCAAGGGCACCGTCGGCTTCAGCGGCGCCGACCTCGCCAACCTCGTCAACGAAGCGGCCATCCTCGCCGCCCGGCGCAACAAGAAAGCTATCGGCCAGAAAGAGATGGAAGAGTCCATCGACCGTGTTTCGATGGGGCCGGAACGCAAGAGCCGCAAGATGAGCGACAAGGAAAAGGAGATCACCGCCTACCACGAAGCAGGTCACGCTCTCGTCGGTAAGCTTTTAAAGAACTTTGATCCGATCCATAAGGTCACCATTGTTCCCAGGGGCATGGCGGGTGGTTACACCAAGCAGCTCCCGCTGGAAGACCGGCACTACTATACGCGGTCTTACCTCAAGGAAAAGCTGGTGTTCGCGCTCGGCGGACGGGCCGCCGAACAGGTCGTATTTAATGAGATAACCAGCGGCGCCAAGCAGGACATCGAACAGGTCACCAAACTGGCGCGAGCCATGGTAACGGACTTCGGCATGAGTGACAAGCTCGGACCGCGGACCTTCGGCCACAAGGAAGAAATGGTCTTCCTCGGGCGTGAAATATCCGAACAGCGGGACTACAGTGAAAAAGTGGCCCTGCAGATAGATAAAGAAGTCCAGGAAATCATTGAGAACGCTTACCAGCAGGCATTGCAGCTACTGACCGATAACCGGGACAAACTGGACCTGCTGGCCAGAGGGTTGATTGAGGAAGAGACACTGGAAGGCGAAGACCTGGACAGGGTCCTCAACGGAGAGAGACCAGAAGGCGGGATCAAGGCCAAGAAGACCCGGACGCCCGTCCCCGTAGAACCGCTCGGCGAGACCGAGAAGGAAGAAAAGCCGGTCAAAGCGCCCGGCGTACCGCGGCTGATACCCAAGCAGGCGCCTTCCGAATAGAGATACTAAACGGCGGGGACTCACAGTCCCCGCCGTTCTTTTTTTGTTAGGCTATAGAGACAGAGTTGCGGAAGACCATTGAACCAGTGTTGTTGTCGTCTCCCTTTCGAAAAGGGAGATAGTGAGGGATTTAACCCTCTATACAAAGTACCTTTTTCTGGAGTATGCGACTATGATCCTCATCACCGATCAACCGCTTTCCCCTGAACAGGCAGTCCGGCAAGCCGAGACAACCGGCAGCGGCTGTGTCGTGACCTATGTTGGCCTCATCCGCGATAATGCCCGTGACAAATCCGTTGTCTCCGTGGAATACCGTGATGACGATGGCAGCGCCGCCGGCAAACTGGAGGATATCGTCAGGGAAATAAGGCAACGATGGCCGGTGGAAAATGTCGTGATACATCACCGGACCGGCGTTCTGCAGGTGGGGGACATAAATCTCATCATTGCTGTGGCGGCGGGGCATCGTGGAGAAGGGTTCGAGGCAACGGCTTGGGCAGTGGACCGGTTCAAGGAAAAGCTGCCGACATCCAAGAAAGAGACGTATACGGACGGCACGGTTTTCACCGTGGCCTGATTACGAGCGTCCCTGGTTGATGATGTACTCGCCGAGCATTTCGAGCGAGTGCCGGCTGGGTGAATCCGGTATCGAAGCCAGTCCCCGGCAAGCCCTGTCCCGGTACTCCGCGGCGACCCCGTAACAGTCCCTGATGATAGACGAATTCAGGATGTGTTCCACCGCCTGCTGCGTGTACTGCTCATCGCGGGTTTCAAAATAATTCCTGACCGGGTTATCTCCCGGATAAAGCTCCAGTATCATCATCGCCGGTAGTGTCAGCGTGCCCTGGCGGAGGTCGGAGCCGACCGGCTTGCCCAGCTTTTCCGGAGTGCTCGTAAAGTCCAGGATATCATCCACGATCTGGAACGCAATCCCCAGGTTGTCCCCATAGTCTTTCATGATGGATATTTCCGCCTCCGAGCCGCCGCCCAGGATGGCGCCGGACTGCGTGGACAGGGAGAACAGCGAACCGGTCTTGCCGTAAATCCGCCGGAAGTAGTCTTCACGTGTCTGTTCCGTGGTATAAGCACAGCGGAACTGGTTGATCTCACCGCTGGAGATAATGCCGAGCGTGTGGGAGAACAGCTTGATGGCCCGCGGCGTCTGCGTGTCCGCGGAAAACTCACCGGCGCGGGCAAAGAGATAGTCCCCGATGAGTATGGCGATCTCATCGCCCCAGATGGCGTTGACGGTTGCCTGCCCCCGCCGCGTGGCCGCCTTGTCGATGGCGTCATCGTGTACCAGCGTTGCGGTATGCATCAGTTCCACGGCTACCGCCATCGGCATCAGGTAGGAGAGATTGTAGTCGAAGGTCTTGCCGGAGAGCAGCGTCAGCGCCGGGCGGATGATCTTGCCCGTCCCCCGCACGATATGCCCGAGTTGTTCCGCCAGCCAGGCGTAATCGACGTTCCTGATGCTCTTGAGGATGGCTGTAACCGCATCGAGGTCATTTTCCACCGGCGCGTAAATATCTTTAAGTTCCAAGACGGCTGGTCTCCTCATCGATGATGCATTCATCCAGCTTGGTAAAGAGCGGTTCTGGTTTCTGCAGCGCCTGTCCGGCCGGTACTTCCTGCCGTTTCCATCCGGCCTCTTCCGTATTGCCGGTGTAGCCCAGGAAATCATGTACTTTCTGGGAACTGAACGGCAGGAACGGGTTGAACACGGTTTTCAGGCCGGAAATGACGTTGATGACGGTATACAGGGACGTTGCGGCGGCGGTCCGGTCCGTCTTGATGGCTTTCCACGGCGCCTGCTCGTCCAGGTAGCGGTTGGCTTCCCGCGCGGCTGCCATGGCGATCTGTACCGCGGCCTTGAAATGACAGCCGGCAAGTTGTTCGCCGGCTTCCTCGATGGCTGTATCGACGACTTTCAGCAGTGCCTTGTCTTCAGTGCGGAGTTCGCCGGGCTCCGGCACCTTGCCGTCGAAGTTCTTGTACACGAAGGTCAGCACCCGGTTGACCAGGTTCCCGTAAGCCGCTACCAGTTCGTCGTTGTTCCTCCGGACGAATTCCCGCCAGGAAAAGTCCGTATCATTCGTTTCCGGCATGTTGACGGAAAGGAGGTAGCGCACGGGGTCGGCGTCGTACCGGGAGAGGTAATCCGGTACCCACACCGCCCAGTTATGGCTCTTGGAACCTTTCCGGCTCTCGAACGTCAGCCATTCGTTGGCGGGCACATCGTAGGGCAGCGCCAGTCCGCCGTACCCCATCAGTTCCGCCGGCCAAAAAAGGGTATGGAACGGGATATTGTCCTTCCCAATGAAATAATAGCTTTTCACGCCATCTTCCCAGAAGGGCTTCCAGGCATTGGGATCTCCCTGCCGCTGCGCCCATTCCTTTGAGGCGGAAAGATAGCCGATGACCGCCTCGAACCAGACGTATATGCGTTTCTCGTCGTAGCCTTCCAGCGGGATCGGGATGCCCCAGGTGATATCACGGGTGATAGCGCGGTCGTGGAGGCCTTCCTTGAGGTAGCGCCGCGTCATGCCGACCACGTTGGGCCGGAGATGGGGCCTCTCTTCCAGCCATTTCTCGATGCGTTCCGAGAACACTCCTAGCTTGAGGAAGAACTGCTCTGAGTCTTTCAGGACCGGGGCGGTCCCGCAGAGGCGGCATTTCGCCTCGATGAGTTCATCAGGATTTAGGGGCCGGCCGCACTCATCGCACTGGTCGCCGCGGGCGCCGGGCGTTTTGCAGAACGGGCAGATGCCCTCGACGTACCGGTCGGGCAGGAACCGTTCGCAGCTCGGGCAGTACGTCTGGGGCACGGTCTTCCGGTATATGAAGTCACCTTTCAGCAGCTTTAGGAACATGTCCTGTGCCACCGCGGTGTGGTTCTCGGTACTGGTGGTCGTGAACAGGTCGAACGAGATGCCCAGCCCTTTCCAGCATTCCTCAAACTCCGCCTGGTACCGGTCCGCGATGACCGAGGGCGCCACACCTTCCTGTTCCGCCTTGATGGTGACGGGCGTGCCGTGCTGGTCCGAACCGGAGACCATCAGCACCCGGTTGCCCTTCATGCGGTGGTACCGCGCGAAGATGTCCGCCGGAAGGTAGGCCCCGGCGATATGTCCCAGGTGCAGCGAGCCGTTGGCGTACGGCCAGGCGACCCCGATGTATATCATCTCGCTCATGCGTGTCAGGGGTACCGAAGCCTAAAGGAACGTCAGTACCCGCTCTCCCTTCTCGTCCTTGTAGTAGGCCAGGCCTTTCTGAAGGCAGCATTCCACGCAGTAGCGTACGGTCTCACCGTCTTCGTCTTCCACGCCGTTTGTTTCGTTCATTGCAAGGTAGCGGTCCGGATAAGGAATGGGTTTACCGCACCCGTTGCATACTATTTCTCCCAGAGAGATACATCCTCGCTTCATTTCAGTCCTCCCCTGAATCGTTATCTCTGTCCCATGTCTTGTCGAGCTTGAGCCATGTCCGGTACAGTTCCCGCCGGGACAGGCCGGTGGTTTCCGACAGGGCGGCCACAGCATCCCGCGCGGGTACGCCGGACAGGTATAATTCATGCAGTTTGTTTTCTATATCGCCGGTCTCCGGCTGCTCCGGGGCCCCGCTCAGTCCTTCGATGACGAGCGTGAATTCCCCGCGCGGCTCCTTGAAGTATTCCAGGGCTTCGCTGACCGTTCCCCGGAAGACTTCCTCGTGCAGCTTGGTAAGTTCGCGGCAGACGGCCATCCTGCGGTCTCCCAGGACTTCCAGGACGTCTTCCAGCGTCGCTCCCAGCCGGTGGGGCGCCTCGTAAATGATCAGCGTTCCCGGATTGTCCCTATCGTTCTGCAGGGCGCGGCGGCGGGCCGGGCCACGGTTCGGCAGGAAGCCAAGGTAGGTGAACCGGTCCGTCGGCAGACCGGAAGCCGCCAGCGCGGATATCACAGCGGACGCTCCCGGCACCGGGACCACGGAGATACCGCGTTCTCCGGCGGCGGCGATAAGTTCGTAGCCGGGGTCCGATATGCCGGGCATGCCGGCCTCGGATACCAGGGCGACGTCTCCCGATTCGAGCGCAGCCATGATGCGGTCCAGCTTGGACAGCTTGTTATGCTCGTAGTAGCTGGTCATCGGTGTCTTGATATCATAGGCGTTGAGCAGTTTCCGCGTCTTGCGGGTATCCTCGGCGGCAATGAGTTTCACCTCGCGGAGAACACGCAATGCACGCAGTGTGATGTCCTCGAGATTACCAATGGGGGTGGCTACAACGTAAAGGTTCGGCATTCGCTCCGTATCGTCCCTGACGTTGATTATTATACCTGACATAAGGCGAAAGTGTCCACTTGCGGAGCGATAAACCAACGTGAAAACAGAACGAATGCGGATATGAAAGGGGTTATGGAGGACGGCGGGTTAGTCGAACTCGGTATTGAACAGGGCCAGGAAGACGATCAGACCGAGGCCGAAAACAGCGAATGTGGAAAAGATGATAAGAGCTATGACCCAGAGGGGATCGCTGCTGATGAGATTAGCGAAGGTATAGAACAGGCCAGCCCCGCCGGACACCAGGAAGAGCAGACCCATGATCAAAACGAAGAAAAACAAGGTTCGCCTCTCAGCGTTACTTTTTCAGCGATTATAGGCTTAATACCGCTGGATGTCAACCGGAAACAAGGGGGTAAAAAATTTTTTTAGTCATGGCCGGTTCGTCATGCGTGGTGCGCGGGAAAAATCCGGTTGTAACCTTGTGGTTACTTTGATATAATAAACTCTACATATGCAGAACGATAAGTTTTCCTCAAGGCTCAAACAACTCAAACGCTCCTACGGTTTCGATGAAGTCGCCATTGTCCCCGGAGATGTCACCATCAACCCCGATCAGACCAGTGTGGATTTCCAGATAGGCGATTTCAATTTCACGATTCCCATCGTCGCCTCAGCCATGGATGGCGTCGTCGATGTCAACATGGCAATCAAGATGGGCAAGCTCGGCGGACTGGCCGTTCTCAACCTCGACGGCGTCCAGGCCCGTTACGAGAACCCGGATGAGGTCCTCAAGGAGATCGCTGCCTCTGATAACAGCAAGGTCACCGCACTGCTCCAGAAGGTCTACACCGAGCCAATCAAGGAAGATATCGTCGCCCGGCGCGTCGAGGCCGTCAAGAAGGCCGGTGTCACCTGCGCTATTTCCCTTATCCCCGCCAACACCAAGCGGCTGGCCCCGATCGTCCAGGAAGCCGGCTGTGATATCCTCGTCGTTCAATCCACCGTTACCAGCGCCCGGCACGTCTCCAAGAGTTACAAGGGACTGATATTCTCCGAGATGATAAAACAGTTGAAGATGCCCATCGTCGTCGGTAACTGCGTCAGTTCCACCGCCTGCTACGAACTCATGGAAACCGGCATTGCCGGCGTTCTCGTCGGGGTCGGCCCCGGCGCCGCCTGTACCAGCCGTGAAGTGCTCGGCATGGGCGTTCCGCAGATAACTGCCACCATCGACTGCGCTGCTGCCCGTGATGCCTACTTCGAAGAGACCGGGAAGTATATCCCCATCATCACCGATGGCGGCTTCAAGAAGGGCGGTGATGTCTGCAAGGCCTTTGCCGCCGGTGCTGATGCTGTCATGATCGGCTCGCCGTTCGCCCAGGTGGAAGGCGCTCCCGGGCGTGGTTACCATTGGGGCATGTCCCATCCGCATCCCGCCCTCCCGCGCGGCACCCGCATCAAGGTCGGTACCACCACGACGCTGGAACAGCTCCTCCTCGGCCCCACGTCGCAGACGCACGGCACCCAGAACCTCGTCGGGGCGCTTCGTATCGCCATGGGTTTCTGCGGCGCATCCACCGTCAAGGAATTCCATCGCGCGGACATGGTTATCGCTCCTTCCATCGTCTCTGAGGGCAAGAGCTACCAGATGAGCCAGGGCGTCTAACCGGACAACCTGTTTTTCACACTGAAACACCGCTCGGGGTTCGTATTGGTCTGAACCTGTGCGTTTCCGATCAAGTCCGCCTTTCGTATTTTCGCTATGAGGTATCCTGTCAGTAGAAACGCATGAAACGTAGTGCAAACATCCGAACGGAGTCTGGATGAACAAAACACCGCCGCTTGCCGTCGAAGCTTCAGGTCTCGTTAAGACATTCGGCACAACCCTGGCTGTAGACAACGTCGATCTTGTCATTCCCACCGGTAAGGTTTACGGTTTTCTCGGCCCTAACGGGGCGGGTAAAACAACCACCATCCGTATCCTGGCGACACTCCTGCGGCCGGATTCCGGGAACGCCAAAGTCCTGGGTTACGACGTCCTGCGTCAGGCCGATGACGTCCGCTGGCGGGTAAGCCTGACGGGCCAGTTCGCCTCAGTGGACGAGGAATTGACCGGGATGGAAAATCTCGTTCTCCTGGCCCGGCTCCGCGGCTATTCCTGGAAACAGGCCCGAACAAGGGCGGCGGAACTGCTGGAATTCTTCGAACTCTCCGCCTTCAGCGGCCGGCTGGTGAAGACCTACTCCGGCGGTATGAGGCGGAGGATTGATATCGCCGCCAGTATCGTGGTTACGCCGGACCTGCTCTTCCTCGACGAGCCTACCACGGGACTCGACCCCCGCAACCGCAACCAGATATGGGACATCATCCGCGCCCTGGTGGATGACGGCATCACCGTGTTTCTCACCACGCAGTACCTCGACGAAGCCGACCACCTCGCGGACAAGATTGCCGTCATCGATAACGGCCGTATCATCGCCGAGGGCACCAGCGGCCAGCTGAAAGCCAAAGTCGGCTCCGGCGCCCTGCATGTCCGCCTGGAAAACGAGGACGAACGAGCTAGAGCAAAGATGATCCTCAATGAGCAGCTTGGCTATGAAATTCACCTGGAACCCGACCCCGTGGAGATGGAGATACGCCTTGGAGACCCGATGCAGGCGACGAACGCTCTTCATCAACTCAACGACGCGGGCGTCAGCATAAGCAGCTTCTCATTCGGGCAGCCGAGCTTGGATGAGGTCTTTCTCACCCTGACCGGCCACAAGGCGGAACAGGCGCCGGAAGGAGGGAAGAAATGATGCAGGAAGAAACCCGCCGCACCGTGCTTCCCGCCAGGGCCCGGCCGCAGCGGCTGTCTCCGCTTTCCTCCGTCTTTACCTTCGGATGGCGGGCCATGCTCAAAATCAAGCATGTGCCGGAGCAGCTCTTCGATGTCACCGCCTCCCCCATCATCTTCCTGCTCATGTTCACCTATCTCTTCGGCGGGGCGCTGGCCGGCTCGACCGGTGAGTATCTGCAGTTCGTCCTGCCCGGCATCCTCGTCATGACCGTGCTCTTCATTACGATTTACACCGGCGTCGGTATCAATAACGATATCAAGAAAGGCGTCTTCGACCGCTTCCGCTCGCTGCCGATCTGGCGACCGAGTGTTATCGTCGGCGCTCTCCTCGGCGATGCCGCCCGGTATACCATGGCCTCGGCTGTCGTGCTGCTGCTCGGCGTCGTCCTGGGGTTCCGTCCGGACAGCATCCCCGGCGTCTTCTGGTCCGTGCTGCTGCTGATGGCCTTCTCGCTGAGCCTGTCCTGGATTTGGATCATGCTCAGCCTGATTATGCGTACGCCGGAATCACTGATGGCAGTCAGCATGATGGTCCTCTTCCCGCTTACCTTTGCCAGTAATGTCTTCGTGTCCCCCACGACCATGCCGGACTGGCTGGAAACGTTCGTCAACGGGAACCCTGTCACGCACCTTGTAACGGCCGTGCGGGGACTCATGTTCAATCAGCTCGAAGCCTGGGACATCGGGTGGGTGCTCATCATCAGCGCGGGACTGTTAATCGTCTTCGCGCCGCTGGCGATGTATTTCTACCGGAAGAAACAATAGTCAGCGGGATTGTTACCTGCCGAGCAGCTTTAGAAGTTCCCGGTCAGTGAGATGGGCTTGTCTAAGAATTGATCTGAGTGTCTTTGTCGGTAACTCTTTATGATGGACCGGAATGGTGACACGTATATCATGGCGGGTCTCATGGAACAACCGGGCATGACTGCCTGTTTGATGATGTACATAGAAACCCGCTCTCATCAACGCCTGTAAGACTTCGTGACCACTGACAGGCGGTATCTTGGGCATCAGACCCGAACAGCCAACCGCTCAATTGAAGGTTCCCGGTCTTCTGGAGGTGCCTCGTTATCTTTGAGTATGCTCTCCAGATAGCATTTTATGGCATCTTCCGCCATTGATTTGGCTTCTTCCCTTGTCTCACCAAAGGTACAAATCTCCGGTATTGCCGGGATTGAGACGTTATATCCACCTTCCGGCAGAGGTTCGTAAATAACAGTGTAATTATATATCTTCATTTCGGCTCCTGAGGACCCTCACTAATTGATAGTAAGGTAAAAGGGCGGGTTTGGCAAGCCTGCCTGAATCTTCAGGAATGCTTCGTTCTGATATTCTTTAAGTAATTAACCGTCCGGTCGTCCATGTCCTGGGGATAGCTGAATCCCATCTTCCCACCAACTTCTTGTGCCATACGCCGGAAAAGCATGACAGTGTTCCACAAGGCTTGCCAGTTCTCCTCGTTGCCGGGGCCGCAGAACGTGCTCTCCAGTTCCTGCCACGTCCCCTCGTCCAGCCGCTTCTTCAGTCCTTTCCCGTAGTGCCCGGACTTCTCCCACCGGCCGGTTTCCAGCCCGATCTTCCATTCCAGCATCGGCAGCAGGTCTTCCTGCCTGATGATCTCCATGCAGGATTTCAGGGGCAGGAGGTCGCCACGGCAGATGTGCTTGGCGGCGTAGCAGCAGTTGTTGTAGAAATACTCGATGCGGTCCAGGTACTTCCGTGGCGTCGGCGGACCCGGAACATGCGCCTGCTGGGTAAAGGGCTGCATCCCGTCGGCCAGGCCGTCTTTATCGAGCAGGACTTCGTACCCCACGTCCAGTTCGTGCGGCAAATCAGCCATCTGCGCCACATGAAGGAGCCACTCCACCGGACAGACTGAGAAGTCTATCTTGAGGCCGTCTTGGTACTGGGTCACGCGGGTGAACCGCTCGAAGCCGAATTCCTCCCGCACCGGGTCCCGGTACACCGTTAATATGTCCCCGAAGTCCCCCAGCCAGCCGTCCTCCAGGTAAGTTTGAATGTCTTCAACAACGAGAATGACATCATAGTCGGAAAATTCATCCGTGGCCTGGCCGGTCGCGGCCCGGGTGCTGGTCAGGATAACGGCACGGACATCCTGCCTCGCCTCCGCCCAAGAAATGAGCTGTTCGATGATGGGGTCTGCCTGAATAGTTTCATTCATAAAGCAGCCTGTATCATGATGCCTACCAGCGGTACATCGGTCAGGAATATTATCGCCAGTCCGGCTATTGCTATCTTCCGGGAATCGGAAAACAGCCCGAAGACGCCGGCAGCCATGCCCAGCGAAGAGACCAGCAGCGGCCAGTCACCGAGAAAGGTGATGAAGTCCGTTGCTGATTCTCTGGTGTAATTTAGATAGCTGGCAATGATCAGTATGACCGTTACGATCCCTGTTACGAGCGAAGCGTACGCACAGAAAGTAAAGGCTTTCTTGCGCGTCTTCTCCCGCCGGTCGTGTCCCTCGCTCCACCTGGTAAGCGGGTCTTTTTTCTCCTTTATTGGTTCGGTCATATTTTCCGTCTGCTATGCTTCTTTGATGTATTCGGCCGGGTCCGGAGCCAGGAACAGCAGGTCATACATGCCGCTGATAGTGTAGGGCGTGAAACGCCAGCTCCGTTCTTCGTAATCTCCCAGGTAACGGCAACTGACCGTCAGCGTGGAGCCTTCCTTGTATTCCTTGATAACGGGTTTTCCCACCTCGAACTTGTCGGCCAGTTTTACCTGTTCGGCATTATTGAAAGTGAAGAACACGTAGCTCTGCAGCCGGGCAGCCAAATTGTCGCCATCGGCTTCGGCATCGGCCTTGTTCGTATAATACATCGAGACGTCCAAAAAACGTTCCTCATCGTTATCCCGGTAGGCGAGGGCCGCCATCTCGTAAAGGTGCAGCGTCTCCCAGTCCCGGGCAGCGGGCAGATCGAAGTAATTTTCCAGGGTTTGAGACGTTGACGGCTGGAGGAGCCGTTCTCTCGGTATCAGCACAGCAGATAGGACGTCACCCAGCGTGTCTGCCAGTGCCTGGCAGGATTCCAGTTCACTTACCCTGTCTACTTCGCCGCTCCTGGCATCCAACATGCCTGTCAGCAGTTCCGTGGAGGGCGCGGCGATGAACAGTTTGTCGGTTACCATAATGCGATTGAATCCGGCCATGA